>CAZPMV010000049.1:0-14754 GCA_964587335.1 uncultured Anaerolineales bacterium | reverse complement strand
TTGCGGCAGCGATTCGGCAATGTCTTCTTGACCTGGCTGACCAATCTCCTCTACGGCGCCCGCCTGACGGACATGGAGACCTGCTACAAGCTGTTGCCCACCGAGGTCATGAAGGAGATTGGCATACGCGCCAATCGCTTCGAGATCGAGCCGGAGATTACGGCCAAACTGCTGAAGCGTGGTTATCACATCCACGAAGTGCCTATCTCCTATCGCTACCGCAATCAGGACGAGGGGAAGAAGCTAGGCTGGCGCGATGGGGTGCAGGCTCTCTGGGCGCTCATCAAGTATCGCTTTGTGGATTGAGAGTGATCTGGAATCGGCTGGTTGGAGGAAAAGGGATGAGACGCTACCTGACGATCACTGGCCTGGCATCGTTGGGTTTCGTCCTCTTCGTCGCCCTGAGCCGGGGTTGGTGGGCCTTCGAAGACGGTATTGACGTTCCTCCTCTCTATGCAGGCTTGCGTCCGGGCTCGTCGTCGCGTCTCATCGTCCCCATCTTGCTCTTCGGCGGGATGCTGTGGTTCATGACGAGAGCTCAGCTCAGATGGCCTTGTGGATCTGCCTGGTGCACTTTGCTGCCCCTTGTACTGTTAGGAGCACTTCTGCACCTGAGCATGGCTACGTTGGAGGCAGGAGTGTCAGGGATCGAAGCCCCCTTTGTCCCTGCCGGGCTGGAGTACTACAGTGACATCCCCAGGGTGAATGCTTCCTTTCTGGCTACCTACGTCGCTGACATGGGAGAGCTGTCGCTGCATGGACGCACCCATCCGCCAGGGCCGATTCTCCTGCTGTGGGGGCTTTCGCAACTACTGGGGGGCAGCAGGCTGGCCGTAGCCACCACCGTGGCCTGCCTGTCCGCTCTGGCGGCTATCCCTGTGTACCTATTGGCGCGCCAGGTCTTGCTCGATGCTGACCAGGCATTGTTGGCTGCTTTCCTCTTCTTGCTCACTCCTAACGTAATCTTGTATTCCGCCACCTCCATGAACAGCGCTGTCCTTTTCTTCAGCACTTGGACCCTGTATTGCGCCTGGGAGAGTTTGCGTAAGGCCAGCCTGCGCTGGGCCGTGCTGGCCGGTTTGGCCTACACCCTGACGCTGTTCATGACTTTCACCGTGGCTTTCCTATTCCTTTTCCTTGGCCTCCTGTTTTTGCTGTTGTGGCTGAGAGACCCGGGCCGACGCGTCCGGCGCTCGTGGGCGCTGATGGCGATGGGGGTCACGGTTGTGGTCTGTTACTTCGTGCTGGGAGTGAGCACTGGCTTCAACATCCTGACTTGCTTTCGGCGCGCCTGGGAACTGAATCGTGCCTCCATCGCCGTATTACGCCCCTATGGCTACTGGCTCATAGGAAACGTGGTGGCCTATGTGACCTGGCTAGGCTTTGCCTCTTGGCCGCTGTTAGGGGCCCAACTGCAACGTGCTCTGCGGCGCTGCCGTCAGGGTGAGCTGCGCATGGGGGTGGAGATCATGCTGCTGGCCGCCGTGGGCACGACGTTGATTTGGGACCTTTCCGGCCTAATTCATGGGGAGGTGGGGCGGGTATGGCTCTTCCTGGTGCCGACGCTGGTCATCCCCGCTGCCGGTCGCCTTGGTGCCTGGCTGTCCGAAGCTCGTTCTCGCGTTCCGCTCTACGCTTGTGCCGCCTTGCTCTTCGGCCAGGCGTTGATCTTCGAGTTGCTGCTCAATACGTACTGGTGAGATGCCGTCGCCTGCCGGCGGTTCGGGAGCCCAATGTGTCCTCAAGAACTCGTGACAGCCTTTTCATCACTTTGATCCTCTTAGCCCATTTTCTGGTCACCGTGGGCTACAGTCTCGTTGCTCCTTTGGGTGAGGCGCCGGATGAGTTGTCGCACTACGACTATTTCCGCTACGTGGCCCAGGAACGGGCGTTGCCCGCGGGCGCCGGTGTGGACGAGGCGATCCAGCCTCCTCTGTACTACCTCCTGGGCGCGCTGCTCACCTCTCCCATCGAGATGGATTTCGCCTTCGCCCGCTCCAACCCCGACTTCTCGCTGGCCGCGCCGGAAGGCCCCCAGAATCTGCTCATTCACACCAGCCTGGAGAGCTGGCCCTACCGCGGGAGCGCGCTGGCCTTTCACCTGGTGCGGTTGCTCTCGGCCTCCCTGAGCACGCTGACCGTGTGGGCCATCTACCGGCTGGGGCGGGAGCTGTTTCCGGAGCGAGAATCGCTCGCTTTGGGGGCGGCCGGCTTCGTGGCCTTCATCCCCGAATTCTGTTTCCTCAGCGGGGCGGTGAACAACGACAACCTGGCGGCAGCGGTCGGTGCGCTGCTTCTCTGGCGGCTGGTGCGGATGCTGCGGCTGGCCGGGGACGGAGGACACGTGGGCTATGGCGAGTTTGCCCTTCTCGGCCTGCTGTTGGGTGCTGGCTTGCTGACCAAGACCAGTTTCCTGGCTGCGTTGCCGCTGGCGGCGCTGGTCATCGGCTGGTCTGTCTGGCAGCGGTGGCGAACGGGCAGCCCCGCAGCGGTGCGGCAGGTACTCATCGGAGGCATCCTCGCCTTCGTGCTGGCGGTGTTCATCGCTGGCGGCTGGTACTGGCGCAACGTCCGCCTCTACGGGGATCCGCTGGCCTGGAAACTGATCCTGGAAGGGGTGGATCTGCGTTCGGTGCCGCTGACCGCGGCCGACTACACCTGGCTGGCTCGTGGGTTGTTCCAATCGTTCTGGGGGCGTTTCGGCGGTGCAGGGCACATCCGATTGCCCGCGCCTGTATACTGGGCTGCTGGAGTGCTCAGTCTGGCTGCTGCGCTGGGGCTTGTGCGCTTTCTCCTATCTCTGGCAAAGAGGACGGTGGCAGGGAAACTGACCGGCTGGCAGCAGTGTGGGCTGCTGCTGTTGGCCGGCTGGCTGGGCGTGATCTTCGTGGCGCTCTTACGCTACACCGCCGTGGCCCTGGGCACCGATCAGGCCCGCCTCCTCTACCCGGCCCTGGCGTCGCAGGCACTCCTCTTCGTCCTGGGGCTGATGCAGTGGGCGCCGCCTCGGCGCTGGTCTGCTCTGGCGGGTGGGATCACGGCGGGCGGATTCGTCTTCTGCCTGCTGGTGTTGTTGCTCTTCCTGCGGCCCATCTACGCCCCGCCGAAGCCCGTGGACGCGTCGGCGTCGGCGGACATCGACCGCACCAGCGCGGCCCTGTTCGACGACAGGCTGGCGTTGGTGGGGCACGAGCCGGCGGAGCCAAGCGCCGCGCCGGGGGGCGTGTTGCACTTCACCCTCTACTGGCGGGCAGAGCAGCCGACGGACGCAGACCTGCGGGCGGAGGTGTGGGTGCTGGCCCCTGATGGCGGGCTGGTGGCTTCCTGGAAGCGTTCGCCTACGGGCGGACGGTTCAGCACAGACCACTGGCCCGTTGGCTCTGTATATGCCGATCACTATGCGTTGCTCTTGCCCGATTGGCTTGGCCCTGGGGAGTACACGCTGGCGGTGGGTGTGCGAGAGTTTCCGTCGGAGGCGTGGTTGTCTTTGGACGGAGAGGCGATCTCTCCGCAGCGTGATGTGACAACAGTGATGGTGCGGGATTGACTAGATGGTGATTTGTGGTATAATCTGCGGCAGCCTTCGCCGGTAGAGAGTGATCCATGCGCTTGCTTTTCGTCTTTCACACAATTGATAACGAGCCTCACGGGTTGATGCGGCTTTCGAGCTTGCTCAAACAACATGGTCATCAGACGAAGATGGTGGTGGCTACGGAGCAAGAGCCGCTCCAGGTGGCGCTGGAATGGCAACCAGACGTATTGGGCTACTCCGTGTACACGGGCACGCAGCGGGCTTACGTTGAGCTGAATCGGCAACTCAAAGCCCGACTGCCTGGCGTGCTCTCCATTTTCGGCGGGCCGCACCCTACCTTCTTCCCAGAGATGATCGGGCAAGAGGGTGTGGACGGCGTCTGCATAGGTGAAGGGGAATACGCTACGCTGGACCTGATGAACGCGTTGCAGGAGGGCCGAGACATCACTACCATTGCCAACTGGCACTGGAAGACGCCATCTGGCGAGATCGTCCGCAACCCGGTGCGGCCCCTGCTTAGCAACCGCGAGTTGGACGAACTGCCGTTTGTGGATCGGGACCTGCTGTACGAGGCCCACGCGCCCAGCCGTGAACACACGATCCGTCCCTTCATCACCGGGCGGGGATGTCCCTACGATTGCTCTTTCTGCTTCAACAAAGCCTATTCCGAACTGTATCGGGGGAAAGGGCCGCGCACCCGCCGTCGCAGCGTGGACAACGTCTTGGCTGAGATCGTCCAGGTCCGTGACCGGTACGGACTGGCCTTTGTCCTCTTCTTCGATGACACCTTCATCCTCAACCGCAAGTGGCTGAGGGAGTTCGCGGCCAAGTACAGGGCCACGGTGGGGCTCCCCTGGTGGTCCCAGGCGCGAGCCGACCTGGTAACCGACGACCGGGTTGCGTTGCTCAAAGAGGGGGGCTGCGTCAGCGTCAGCTTTGGGTTGGAAACGGGCAATGACGAGCTGCGCAACGCTGTTCTCAAGCGCAACATGAGCAAAGAGCAGATCATTGAGGCGGCCCGCACCCTGCGGCGGCAGGGCATCGCCTTCTCGACCAACAGCATGGTGGGCCTCCCTGGTGGAGGTCTGGCGGCCGACCTGGAGACGCTGGAACTTAACATCGCCTGCCGGCCTGACTATGCCAACTGCTTCATCTACCAGCCTTACCCAAAGACCGAGTTGGGGGAACTGGCCCGCCGGCAAGGGCTGATCGACAGCTTCGATGATCTGTCTGGCTCGGTGACCGACGATACACCGTTGCGCTTTGACCCTGACGAGAAGCGGCAGATTGAGAACCTGCAGAAGCTCTTTTCCATCACGGTGGAGTTCCCTTGGCTGCGGCCGCTGGTAAGGCGGGCAATCGCACTGCCGCGCAATCGGATCTTCTGGTTGGTGTACAAGCTATGGAAGGGATATGCACTCAAGCAGCGCATCTTCTCTTACGAAATGTCGCAGAGAGAGACGCTGAACAATCTGCTGAGCTACATGCGGATCAGCACTCAGTAGATGATGTCGCATCTGCTCCACAACAGACTGAGAATGACTGAAGCCACACTCAACCGCTTCACGACCTATCTCTTCCATCCTGATCGCCGCACGGCTATGATAGCGCTGCTGGGCTTGTGCCTGGCGGGTGCCCTGGTTGGTGGGCTGTACGTGGGAGCGCTGGGTGGGCTGTATGCTGTCGCTGGCGCGATAGCACTCATCGGCGGCCTGCTGATGTTACGCAGCACGCAGTGGGGGCTTTCCTTCCTGGTGGGCGTCATCTGCTTGCTCCCCTTTGCCGCCCTGCCCATGTTCAAGTCGAGGTTGGGGTTCACCCCCACGTTTCTCGACCTGGTGCTGGTGGCCATCTTCTTCGTCTGGGTGACCAGGATAGCCACGCGGCGTGATCGGACGTTCGTCGCCAGCCCCCTGGGGCTGCCTGTGGCTCTCTTCATGTTATTCGCACTGTTCGCCTTTGTCCTGGGCATGGGCCACGCCCGACCGACCTCCACCACGCTGCGCCGCTTCCTGGAACTCCTCATCGGTATCTCTCTTTTCTTCGTGGTGATCAACAACATCCGTACCCGCGAGGACATGGAGCGGCTGGCTGGCGTGATCATGCTGGCTGGGGCAGCGGCGGCGTTCACCGCCATCTTCCTGTACGTCATTCCCGAGGATTGGGCCGTGCGGTTGCTTTCGACACTCGGCCGCCTGGACTACCCTGCTGGCCGTGGCGTGTTGCGCTTCATCGAAGACAATCCGGACAATCCCATGCGCGCTGTTGGCACCTCCATTGACCCGAACGTGCTGGGCGGATTGATGGTCTTCGTCAGCGGGCTGACAGCGCCCCAACTGTTTGCCGATCGGCCCCTCTTTGATCGTCGGCTGGTGGCGGTGATGCTGGGGGCTCAGATGCTCTGCCTCTACTTGACCTATTCCCGAAGTTCGATGATGGGTTTTGCTGTGGTCTTGTTGGTGTTGGCGCTGCTGAGGTACCGGCGATTGCTGTGGGTTGGCCTGCTGGGGATGGCGCTACTCCTGCTACTGCCGCAGACGCAGACCTACATCGTGCATCTCGTCGAAGGAGTGCGGGGACAGGACCTGGCCACGCAGATGCGCTTTGGCGAGTACAAGGACGCGTTCATTCTCATCGGACGTCATCCCTGGCTGGGGGTGGGCTTCTCCGGCACGCCGGAAATTGACATCTACCTCGGTGTCTCCAGCGTATACTTGCTGATGGCTGAAGAGATGGGCTTGATTGGATTGGGCCTGTTTCTGCTGGCGATGGCCCTGCTCTTCGTTCGCTTCTGGCGCTGCTGGCGGCGAGGTGTGCTGGAACCACGTTTGGAGGCGGTCTTGCTGGGGTTTGGCGGCGCGCTGACAGGGGTACTGGTGGCAGGTGTTCTGGACCACTACCTGTTCAATCTGGTGTACCCGCACATGACGGCGCTGTTCTGGTTGTACGTGGGCTTGGCAATGGTGACCGTAGGAATGGCGGAGGGGACGACAGCCATCCACGCTCCTGGGAAAGGAGGGACCAGTGGCAAGCAAATCATGAGTCGAGGAGGAGCCTTATGCCATTGATCGGTGATAGGGAGAAGGAAGAGGTTCGGGGGGTATTCGCGGAGAACGTGAGCAGTGCTGTGAAGCTGGCCATGTTCACTCAGTCCTTCGAGTGCGAATTCTGCGCCAAGACCCGCCAGCTTGTGGAAGAGGTCGCTGCGCTCTCGGACCTGGTGGAGGCGGAGGTCTACAACTTCGTCACAGACAAGCCGATAGCTGATAGCTATGGAGTGGACAAGATCCCGGCCATCGCCATAGTGGGAGAGAAGGACTACGGCGTGCGGTTCTACGGCGTTCCTTCAGGCTTCGAATTCACCACGCTCATCGAAGGCGTCATTGATGTGTCCAGGGGCGAATCGGGACTAGGGGAAGCAACCAAGGAGGCCGTGGCGAGCATCACGACGCCGGTGCACTTGCAGGTCTTCATCACGCCGACTTGACCGTACTGTCCCGGTGCGGTCAGTTTGGCCCACAAACTAGCCATCGAGAGTGAGCACATCCGCGCTGACATGGTGGAAGCTATCGAGTTCCCCCACCTGGCGAACAAGTATCAGGTCTTTGGCGTGCCGCTGACGGTGATCAACGAGACGACGAGCGTCGAGGGGATGGTGCCGGAGTCGGCGCTGGTGGAAGCGCTGCTGAAAGCGTTATCCCCTGAAGAGTGACATAAAGTCGGTTTTGCCCGTCTAAGAACTCGGAGGCCCGCGCGTTGCCAGTGGCCGAGTGGCGCCTTTGCAGTTTCTTGGACCGGCTTCTTGCGTACGGGGCGGATGGCCCGGTACATCACAACAAACATCACAATAGGAGGGAAATCATGGCCTACAAAATCACTGAGGATTGCATCGTCTGCGCAGCCTGCGAAGACGAGTGTCCCGTCGATGCCATCAGCGAAGGGGATGATATCTACGTCATTGACCCTGAGCTGTGTGTCGAGTGCGAGGGCCACTTCGACGAGTCGCAGTGCGCTGAGGTGTGCCCCGTGGATGCCTGCGTGCCTGACCCAGACCATCCCAAGGCCTAAGCTCGCAGGCTACCAACTAAGGGTCTGCAAAAGAACAACTTCCCGACACGACTGGGGAACTTATTCACTTACAGGCCCTAAGGAGTCTTCCAGGAGCAACTTCGCGCTTGGGCAGTAGTAGCGAGATATCTTTCTGAACTGGTCGAAGGATGTATAGCGCTCGTATCGAGAAGCGCGAAGGTAGCTACAGTGACGAATGTCACATTCCGCGTTGTAGCACGGAGAGAGGCTCGTAGTGCGTCACGGAGCGGAGTGGTGCGAAACTGCACTGCGCGGTGCTTCGTGCGTAACTACGAGCCGGAATCTCACTCCGAACCGCTTCGTGCGTGACTCTGGATGATGAGACGCCGTTTTCCCATCCCCACGCGCAAGGCACCGCCCCGCTACGAGTACGCGCCGCCGCCTCGCCGGCGGGTGCGACAGAACGCTGGGGCGCTGGTGGGCATGATCGTCCTCGCCGTGGTGGTGGGAATGGTGCTGTTGGCTCCGTGGCTGGCCCCGTACGATCCGCTGGTCATGGACCCGCCGGCCCAGCTTCAGCCCCCCAGTCGCGTTCACTGGGCGGGCACGGATCTCTTTGGACGTGATCTTTTCAGCCGGTTGTTGTTCGGTGGACGCACTTCTCTGCTCGTAGGCGGCGTCGCTGTGTTCATCGCCTTGCTGCCGGGGATGCTGCTGGGTCTGCTGGCGGGATACCACGGTCGCCGCGTGGATGGCTTGATCATGGCCATCATGGACGTCATGCTGGCTTTTCCCAGCATCCTTCTGGCCATGCTCGTCGTGAGCGTCACGGGGCGGGGGCTGTGGAATGTGATGCTCGCTGTGGGCGTGGCCAGCATCCCCGCCTACACGCGTCTGGTGCGAGGTCAGGTCCTGGTCGTGCGCAAACGGCCCTACGTGAGGGCTGCCATTGCCGTGGGTTGCAGCACGGCACGCGTCATCTTCCGTCACATCTTGCCCAATCTGCTCTCGTCCCTGGTGGTCATGGCCACGCTCAACGTGGGGTGGGCCATCCTCAATGCCTCGGCGCTCAGTTTCCTGGGGATGGGGGTACAGCCGCCGTGGCCGGAGTGGGGAGCCATGCTCAAGGAGGGGCGGGAGTTCCTGCGGCAGGCCCCGTGGCTCACTGTTTTCCCTGGACTAGCTCTCGCGCTCGTCGTGCTGTCCATCAATCTGGTGGGCGACGGCTTGCGCGACACACTCGATCCCCGCTTGGCGTATCGGCCGCGGACGCGCCGTCGGTAGTGGGTCGAAGGCTGCTTTTGTCCTGTGGGGTGGCATGTGATATAATGAGCACACTCTTTGCCAAAGGAGGTGGTGTGTAGCGGTGAAATCTGAGACTTGCAGGGGAGAACAGCGCCTGGACAGGGGTTGCTAGTCGCCTGGTCTTGTTGGTCGTGTGCTCAGTTGGTCCTGCTGACCACCCGACATCTGACTACCTGACTGTGCGATCATTCGACTACGCGACTAAATGACTAACTCCTGTTGACGAGGAGGAGGTTCCCCACCGCGAGGTGGGTGCTAACACAACACGAAAGCGACCACTGAAGTGACTACGAAAGACACGAGAGAACTACCGTGCTTTTCGCTCCTTTCGTGCGTTTCGTGTGTAGAAAATCGGAAAGATCGGCGGAAGCCTCCAGGGCTGGCTACGGTCCTTGTTTTTCCCCTCTCCAGCAGAAGCGCGCCAACAAAGCCGTCGGGTGACTGGCGGGATAAAATGGCGCGCAGTGGCTTTGCAGGCATCTTGAGCCTGCTTCTCTTCTTGACTTCTTTCTGGCCGGATTCCCAATCAGGGCTGAAAGTGGCAAAGCGGTGATGGGGGATGTCATCCCTCATCAGGACGAACAGAGGGAGGTGCGGTATCTCTTCCCCCTGCTTGCCCTCCTGCCGTCAGTCCGGCCGACTCCCGTCTCTCAGACTACCAGAGGTGGACTACATCCATTGTTCACCATGACATAAACAGGAGGAATCGAACAATGAAAGTCGGATTCTATGGTCACGTCAGGCAGTATCACAATCTGAAAGAAGAGATTGATGCGGCAATGTTGGAGGTGCTTGAAAGCGGCAAGTACGTGATGGGGCCAACCCTGGCCCGCTTCGAGAAGGAGCTTGCAGCCTATTTCAATACGAAGCATGCCATCGGCTGTAACTCGGGCACCGACGCGCTCTGGCTGGTCTTTCTGGCCTTGGGCATCGGGCCCGGCGACGAGGTTATCACGGTGGCCAACACCTTTTTCGCCACCGCAGAAGCGATCTGGATCGCCGGCGCCAAGCCGGTGTTTGTGGAGATCGAGCCGGATACGTGTAACATGGATCCCACCAAGATCGAAGCGGCCATCACGGACAAGACCAGGGCCATCGTGCCGGTGCACCTCTACGGCCAACTGGCCAATATGACGGCCGTCGCCGAGATCGCCAAACGGCACGACCTGTTCGTGATCGAGGACTGTGCCCAGGCAATCGGCGCGACTGGCGATGGGTTCGCCATCGGCGAGCTGAGCGACGCGGTCTGCGTCAGTTTCATCGCCCAGAAGAACCTGGGCACCTTTGGCGACAGCGGTGGCATCGTCAGCAATCGCGACGACATCGTTGATCCCATCTGTGCCCTGCGCAACCACGGCTCGCTCAAGCGCTCGCACCACAGCATGGGCTACAACAGCCGCCTCGACGACGTGCACGCAGCCGTCCTCAGCGTCAAGCTGAAGAGCATTGACCAATGGAATGACCGCCGCCGAGAGATCGCCGCGATGTACACCGAGGGGCTCAAGGACACTGGCCTCAAGCTTCCGTTGGAAAGGCCGGGGTACAGACACATCTATCACCTGTACGTGATCGAGACGGAACAGCGCGACGAGATGCTCGAGTATCTCAACAATGCGGGCGTCGATGCCAAGACCCATTATCCCATTGCCATCCACGAGCAGGAGGGCTATCCCTGGGGTATGCCCGCCGACCTGAACGTCTCGTTGCCCTTGACCGAAAGGTCGGCCGCCGAGGTCATCTCCCTGCCTATGTTCCCCGAACTGGAGCAGGCGGAGGTTGATTACGTTATTGACACCGTCCGCGCCTGGGGGAAGTAGATGAGCGACACACCCAAAACCTACACCGTTGCCGTTGCCGGCCTGGGCAAACGGGGCACCCATCACGCTGAGGCGTTCTGTCAGAATCCACGCTTCAAGCTAGTGGGCCTGTGCGACATTGACAGGGAGAGGATGAAGACCGCTGCAAGAGAACTCGGGGTCTCTTACACCAATACCGACGCCGCACAGATGCTGGCCGATACCAGGCCCGACATCTTTGCCTTTTGTACACTGCCCACACTCCGGCTGGAATTCATTCGGGCTGGCGTCGAAGCGGGCGTGCAACTGATTGCCTTCGAGAAGCCGATGGCAACCTCGACCAACGAGGCTCTGGAGATCATGAAGTTGCTGCGCGGCGCTGATATCAAGTCAGTGATCAGCTACCAACATCGCTATGGCCAGCACTATCAGAAGGTGAAAGAGATCATTGCCAGCGGGGCCATTGGGCGCGTCCACACGGTCTATGGACATGCTACCGGTTGGATGCTGCACATGATGCCGCACCTGATGAACTACGTGCGCTGGTACAATGATGAGGCCGAGGCCGAGTGGGTCGTAGGGCAGGCCGCGGGCAAGGGCAAGTTCGAGGATATTCACTCTTCGCCTGACTACATAGCTGGGCTGATCCAGTTTGAGAATGGCGTGCGCGGCATTGTCGAATGTGGCGAGGGTGCCCCCGACGTGCCCGAGGTGGATTACTGGTGGCGCAAGTGTCGCATCGGCGCCCAGGGCACTGAGGGGTTTGCCGAAGTCCTGACCGGCGGAGGCTGGCGGGCGATCACCCGCGACTCCAATGGCGTGATCTCGGGGCCTGGCGGAATGGACTATGCCCACGATATGCCGCCTTACGTCCAACAGATCGCCGATTGGATCGACGATCCTGCGCAGGTCCATCCCTGCAACGGCGAGGGCGCGTTCAAGGGCTTTCAGATCATGATGGCGATCTGTCGCTCTGTTGTGCAACGCGGCAGAGTGGTCCTGCCGCTTGGGCCGGGCGAGCCGGAACTGGAGGCTCTCAGAAACGCGCTGCCTTGAAACTCCATAGTCTGCCGCCGTTGCGTTGACGATGTTCGTAGTGAGCCACGGAGCGTAGCGGAGTGGCGTTTTGACGGCACTCCACTTCGTTTCGTGCCTGACTACGAGCCATCAACACGTTGCAGGGAGACCACCTGAAACTCGGAGGTGCTGATAACTGATGTGCGGAATCGTCGGCTACGTTGGGCCTCGTCAGGCCACGTCCATCATCGTCGAGGGGCTGAAGCGCCTGGAGTATCGCGGCTACGATTCGGCCGGGCTGGCGGTCATCCAGGATGGGCACATCGTTGTGCGCCGGGACGTGGGCAAGCTGAGCGCGTTGGAGGAGTTGCTGGCGCAGGAGCCGGTTCACGGGCACATCGGCATAGGCCATACCCGCTGGGCGACGCACGGCCGCCCTAGTCAGCGCAACGCACATCCACATACTGACTGCAGCGGCGAGATCGTGATCATTCACAACGGCATCGTGGAGAACTTCCTGCCCCTGCGCCAGGAACTGCAGACGCAGGGGCACGTCTTTGCCTCTGATACTGACACCGAGGTCATTGTGCACCTGGTAGAAGAGTACATGAAGGACGGCAGCAGCCTGGCGGCGGCGGCGCGCCGGGCGCTAGGGCGCGTCAAGGGTGCGCACGGTATCGGGCTCCTGTCCAGCCGCGAACCGCACAAGCTGGTTGTCGCCCGCATAGGCAACGCTGGCGGCGTTGTCATCGGGGTGGGTCAGGGCGAGATGTTCGTTGCCTCCGACATGCTGGCCATCCTGGAACACACGCGGGACATGATCTTCCTTGAAGACCGGCAGATGGCGGTGGTTACTGCCGACGGCGCCCGCTGCTACACTCTGGCAGGCGAGCCTCTGCAGCCTGCGGTGCACACGGTCCCCTGGGATCCCGTGTCGGCGGCCAAGGGCGAATACAGGCACTTCATGCAGAAGGAGATACTGGAGCAGGCTCGCTCCATCACCGACACCATCCGCGGCCGCGTGGACTTCGAGACCGGCGACGTGTTTCTGAAGGACCTTAACCTCAGCCCCGAGGAGGCGCGGAGGTTCAACAAGATGGTCATCGTCGCCTGCGGCACATCGGCGTACTCGGGACTGGTAGGCAAGTTCCTGATCGAGGAGATGGCCCGGCTGCCGGTGGAGGTGGACTACGGCTCCGAGTTCCGCTACCGCAACCCCATCATTGACGAGCGCACGCTGGTGCTGGCCATCACCCAGTCGGGCGAGACGGTGGACACGCTAGCGGCGATGGAGGAGGCACGGGCCAAAGGGGCCCTGATTATCTCCATCGTCAACGTCATCGGCAGCCAGGCGGCGCGGGTCTCCGATGGCGTGATCTACATGCAGGCTGGGCCGGAGATTGGCGTGGCTTCGACCAAGGCTTTCACCGCCTCGGTGGTGGACCAGTATCTGCTGGGGCTGTATCTGGGCAAGGCCAGAGGGACGCTGTCATCTGCCCGGCTGCGGGAGCTGGTGGACGATCTGGCCGAGCTGCCCGACCGGGTGGGCCAGGTGCTGGCCGACGGCAACGAGTACCGGCGGCTGGCGGAGCTGTTCTTCAAACGGGAGGACTTCCTCTATCTGGGGCGGGGGATCAACTATCCCATTGCCCTGGAGGGAGCGTTGAAACTCAAGGAGATCAGCTACATCCACGCCGAGGGGTATCCTGCCGGGGAGATGAAGCACGGTCCTATCGCCCTCATAGACGAGACCATGCCCACGGTGGCTATCGCCGTGCAGGATCACGTCTATGACAAGATGATCAGCCAGATCGAACAGGTGAAGTCGCGTGGTGGCACGGTGCTGGCGGTGGCGACGGAGGGCGATGAGGCTATCGCTGAGAAAGCGGATCACGTGATTACATCCCGCCGGCCTCGCCACTGCTGACACCGGTGCTGGCGGTGTTGCCGCTGCAACTGTTCGCCTATCACGTGGCGGTGCGGCGGGGCTGCGACGTGGATCAGCCCCGCAACCTGGCGAAGAGTGTGACGGTGGAATGAGAGCCTAACGACGGTGGATTGCGGCTTTTGTCCTTTGTCGTATCGTACGGCATAATCGGCCGCACACGCATAGAAGGTGATGGGTACTAGGATGATTGACCGTCGGATCTTGCTTGTCGTTGCTCTGCTCCTGCTGGTCTACGTGATCTTTGGTATCGTCTGGATGCTCACGGAGCCGCTGCGCGTCGTGCTTCCTACACCGACTCGCACTCCTAGACCCACCTATACACCTATTGCGACCCCCGAGGTGTTGCTGATCGTCACGCCGACGCCCAGCCCTTCGCCTACCATCGCACCCAGGGCAACGCCGACGATGGCAGAGCAGCCCACGCCCACGCCGAGCGCGACGCCGACGCCGACACCCCGCCAGCATGTCGTGCAGGCCGGTGACACGCTGCTGGGAATCGTCCAGCAGTACAGGGTGGACTACGGGACCCTCCTGGCGGCCAACGACATCACCGACGCCGATCTTCTCTACGTGGGCCAGGTGCTCACCATTCCGGCCAGCGCGCCGACGCCCGCGCCGGATGAGCGCAGGCACGTTGTAGGGGCGGGGGAGACGCTATGGGGCATCTCCTTTCAGTATGGCGTGGTCTACGAGGCTTTGTTGCAGGCTAACGCGATCACCGATCCCGATCGCATCTACGAGGGGCAAGTGCTGATCATCCCCGAGGAATGACGGTCACTTCGAGGAGTACGGAGGGCTTGTGGTAATGATCGGACACAAGCCGAGAAGGAAAAGCCGCCCGGCCAACAGGCCGGGCGGTTTCTGCTATCGATTGCTGTCTGCAAAGCCTACAGAGCCGACACCTTGTCGGCGGCCAGGAGAGCCGCCTTTTCATTGTCATTGCGCCCTGATGTCATTGCACCCTGATTGCACCCAGGGTCACCGTCCTGGTTGGCGTGCCGTCGCTGGCAATCAGCGTGAGCGCCAGCCGATAGCGGCCCGTCCGCAGGTCGGGCGACAGCAGCAGATCGTGCTCGCCGCGCACGATCTCGCCCGTCTGCCAGCGGCTGGTGGGATAGGCGTCGCCA
>CAZPMV010000048.1:8829-15037 GCA_964587335.1 uncultured Anaerolineales bacterium | reverse complement strand
CGGTCCACCCCCACGCGTGTGGGGAAAACTCTGCGGGGATGTTGCCATCGAAGCCGTAGCTGGGTCCACCCCCACGCGTGTGGGGAAAACGGCCACTACGCACACATGGACTGCCTCGATGACGGTCCACCCCCACGCGTGTGGGGAAAACGATAGAAGGCGTCTTGAGTTCCCATTCCTCACCGGTCCACCCCCACGCGTGTGGGGAAAACGGCTTCTCGCCCAAGCTGGTCGTGCAGGGCAGCGGTCCACCCCCACGCGTGTGGGGAAAACATCTTGTGTTTCAGTGTGTCTACAGCGTCCTGCGGTCCACCCCCACGCGTGTGGGGAAAACGCGTGATAGGCTCGGTTGGTCTCCTGGTAGGCCGGTCCACCCCCACGCGTGTGGGGAAAACTTCACCGTCCAAGCACAACTAGACGCCGACGGCGGTCCACCCCCACGCGTGTGGGGAAAACGTCGTGGATGGTGGCTTCCCATGTGGGCTCTTCGGTCCACCCCCACGCGTGTGGGGAAAACGTTGTAGGTGAGGACGGCAGTGGCCATCATGTCGGTCCACCCCCACGCGTGTGGGGAAAACCACTCCAGGGCTGCCAGGGCAATCTTCCCGTACGGTCCACCCCCACGCGTGTGGGGAAAACACTCCTTGTCGGTGTAGCCGAGTAGGCTATCTAGGTCCACCCCCACGCGTGTGGGGAAAACTGCAAGTTTGACATCGGCACCCCCACAGACTACGGTCCACCCCCACGCGTGTGGGGAAAACGCCGATGTCATAGCCAATGATGGCACATATGGCGGTCCACCCCCACGCGTGTGGGGAAAACTCTCCAGGCTGTCGTCACGCCAAACGTCGGTGCGGTCCACCCCCACGCGTGTGGGGAAAACCCTTCGGACTCGACCTGCGACTGCCGGCTACGCCCGCTGCCTGCTACTGGCTGGCTTGGACTGGCCCTTGTTCTTCGCCTGGCCGCCGCTATCGACCGGCATGCGGATCAACTGCAGGCCGTCGAAGTCGACGAGCTGTCGCCGCGTATCGCCATAGGTGCGCATCCGGAAACGCTGTTCAGTATTGCTAGACCAGATTTGTACCACGCCGCCCCCTCGGGAGCGCTCACAGCACTTCTTCCACAGCCGATCCCGCACCCGCGCCGAGACGTGCCCGACGAAGACGCCCGCGTGCGGCTCGATCAGCCAACGGCTCAGCTCACCTCGCAGCCCGGCCGGCACCGCCTCCAGCACCATCACCACCACGACCAGTCTCTCCTGCCCGCGTCTCACCAGCGGGCGACCACCACGGTTCCGGCCGCGCCGGATCCACATCCGCTTCGCCGCCTCTCGCCAATTCCTCTTGCGAAAGGCCCAACAGCCCATCAATGTCCTTAAGGATTCTGCCCAGCAGCCGGGTGCTGTGGAATGCATCGCGGCAGGCGTGACGCACGCGGCTCTCCAGTCTGTCCGTGGACTCAGCCGTCAACCGGAAGGCCAGCGGCACCGTGAGGTCTAGCTTGTACAGGTCGGCGATATCGTAGACGAAGCTGAGTTGCTTGCCGGTGTGGATGAACCCCAGAGCCGGCGAGTAGCCTCCAGAGACGATGGCCGCGTGGCAAAGCCCGTTCAGACAGGCATTGGCCACCGACAAGGCGCGGTTGACCGAGTCTCCCGCATTCCAATTGCTGCGGTCATACCGCCGGCCCGTCCACTTCACGCCGTAGGTGCGGCTCGCTTCGGCGTAGGCCTTGCGCACCCGCACCCCTTCCAGACCACGGATCTGTGGTAGGCTTAAGTCGCTGGGCAACTCCTGGCGGAAGCGGAAGCGATACATGCGCAGAACAATCTCCATGCGCTGCTGGGGGTCGCACACCTTCTTGGCCTGCTTCAGCAGGTGATACGCCTTGCGCGTCTCACCCAAGCCCTGGGCGTAGAAGCGCACTCCCTGCTCGCCCACCCAGAGGACCAGACAGCCATTGTCGGCCAGCATCTTGATCGCCTCGTGGGTGATGCTAGTTCCGGGGCCAAGCATCATCGCTGTGACGTTGGCCGCCGGGATCAGCGTGCGCCCACTCTTTTTGTCAAAGAACTCGATCCCGTTCCGGCTGCGCTCAATCTTGCCGTGCTCCAGGTAGATGTAGCTTAGGCTGTCCCGCAGCCGGGGCAGGTCGTGCAGGTTCTTGATGCTCATCGTCTTCCTCCTGTGAGACCCGCAGGGTTTCGCGCAACCCTTCGGGTCCAGGCATCATCGCGCCGACGCCAGCGAGAGCAGGCCAAACCCGAAACCCTTGCCGCTGCCGATGCCGCTCTCCACCGCCCGGACCAGGCGCGGCGGGTCGGTCACCTGCAGCAGGCCATCGAACTGCACGCTGAGAAGCTCCAGGTCGTGCGCCTGGCCCTGACGATGGATGGCCTTGTGTTTCTTGATCCTGGCTTGGCCGCCGAGCCGGACCTGCAGGACCCGAAAGCCGTGCTGTTCCCCCTTGCGGGACAGCCAGCGCATCTGCTCCTCCTCGCCGTAGATGCCGACCCGCTTGCCCTTGTTGCCCCGGCCGGCGCTCAGCCGCCTTGTCGGGTTGGCGCGCAACCGAAAGGCCAGCATCTGGACCGCCTTCAGCGTCAGCGCAAAGGGTTTGACACCAGGATTGTCCTGAACATCCGCCAACAGGTAGCCGCTGGTCCCTGGGCCTTCGGCCAGCCACAACCAGTCCGGCCGGACAAGTGACTGGACCAGTAGCGCTGGCGCGCCCAGCCGGGGGTGCTCGTCGACCCGGAACAGCACCCGTTCCTTGCCCTTGACCAGCCCATCGGGAAAGGCACGCATGATCGACCGGTGCATCTCGTAAGGATTCGCTAGCTCCCTCTGGACGCGCCGGTTGCGGGGGTTGAGGATCAGTTGGGAAAGGTACATGACGCCTCCTCATGCCGCCGCAGGTCTCTGCGCCTGCGGCGCTTCGGCAAACGTGATCGTGATGCGCCGGGATGCAAAACGCCGTTCAGCGAAGGAAAGTGGCTGGTCGGGGCGGACCTCGGTGCCATGAGGGTTCTCCAGCACCAGCCGCAGTTGTCGCGGCATCGTTTCGCCATCCCTGCCCAGCCAGGGGTACTCTTGCAGCGCTGGCCTCAGGCCTTCGGCGACGCGCAACCCGTCGGGCAGCCAGACCGGCTGGCCGGGGACGAAAGCCTTGCGCCCCAGCGAGAGCGGCCAGTGGGGGTTCCACAGCGCCTCGTGGAGCCGGGAGAGCAGGTTCATGTCTTCGCCGGCCAGTCCGACCAGGAAACAGGCGTCGGCCAGGTAGTAGCGGCGAGACGGTTCCGTATCCTTCAGCCCGCCACTCGCCCTGCGCACATTCTGCGCGGTGTGATAGTCATAGGCCAGCCTCCCCTCCCGGTCGACCCGCACCCCCATACGCAGGGCCGCCAGGTCATCCAGAGGCGCACGACGGGGGCGGCCCAGCGCCGCACAGAGCAGACCCGCGACGCCGCTCTTGGAAGGCTCCAGCCCCGTGTCGCGGACGCTGAAGCGGCTCTGCACACCCCAGGACTGCATCGGCCCACAGAGGCGCAGGAGCAGCACGTTCATCCGCCTGCCTCCTCGCCGTAGGGCAGCGCTTCCATCATCGCGGCCACCCAGGCCTCGAGGTCCGCCACCACGGTGTCGGCCAGCGCTTCCAGCTCCAGGGCCGGTTGCAGCGTGAGCGCCGCAACCCGGGCGACGGAATCGCCCCCGTATGCCGTGCGCACCCTGTCCCAGTAGCTGTCCAGGGCGGCCACGGAAGGCGCCACCAGGCCGCCCTCGCGCTGCGGGCGCACCGGCCGCTCGAAGGCGTTGGTCAGCGACCAGCCCATGCCCCGGTTGCGCACCACGGCCAGCAGGAACTCGGGCGGGTTCTGGGCGGCGAAGCTGTTCTGCTTGCCGCTGGGCACGGCCGCCACGGCCGCGCGCAGGAAACCTTCCACGGTCCGCCGCGCCAGCGCCACGTCTCCGCCCAGGTTCTGGGCCAACTGTCCCCAGTCGATGCGGGCATAGCGGTAGAAGCAGGCGCTGTTGTAGCCCGTGAACCCCATCATCCCTGCCCCCGTGGTGTCATCCGGGTTCAGATCGTCCAGCGCAGTGTAGAAGTCCATCTCCATGGTCACCCGGTGGGTGGAGATGGCGTGGGCCACCTGGCAGGCGGCGTCGATGTTCAGTGCCGGCCTCTGAGCCAACATGCGTCCGAAGAGGGCGATGTCCGGCGCGCTGGTGCGACCCTTGAAGGTCTTGACGAAGTCCCTGGCCAACGCCTTTACCGCCCCGCTGCGCTGCTTCTCATCCACCAGCGCATCCCATCTGTCTACAAGGGTCTGCACGAGATTGTCTATCTCGGTTTGGCTGAGGTAGAGGAGCACGGCGGTCTTCTGGGCGGACTTGCTATCCAGCTTGCTGGCCGTGCCGGCCACGACCTCGGGCAAGATCGCGTCGACCTCGTCCTCGGGCTTGCCGGCCTCCAGCAACGGTTGGCGCAACTGCCTCATCAGCCACTTGGTGCGCATGCCGATTTCCGCGCCGGTGGTCTCCTCGAAAGCGGGGTTCTGGCGGATGGCCCGCTTGATGCACTGCGAGGAGATGCGCGCCCGGCGCACACCGCCGAACTCGCAATCCTTGGGGTTGTTGGTGTCATCGCGATTCAGGTTGGCCGGGGCGAAACTCTGGATCATGTGCAGTTCGACGAACATGGCTTATGCCTCCTCTGTTGTGTTTTGATCTTCTTCGCGGCGGCGCGCCCAGAAACCACGCGCCCATTGCTGTTGGACATATCGGTCGGGGTGGTCCCAGGCCATCAGGTCCGTGAACAGTTGGTGCCAGTCCACCGGGACTTCCTTGGATTTCAGGAAGCTGACCGCCTGGCGCAGGTAGAAGGGCAGGTCCTCGACATGGGCCGTGAGCAATGCTGTAAACCGCCGCTCGACGGCTGTGGTGTCGTCCCCGGCGGCCACCGTACGGGCAAAGGCCTTGCCCAGGTTCCCCGCGCCGCCTCCCTGCGGGTGGTAGCCAAAGAGCGCCGCCACGAGGTAGTGGACGCTCTCCCGCTGGGGACGCGGTTCACTGGGCAGCCAGGGCACGACGTAACGATACATCTCCCGCGCTGTGCCGGGCGGCTGGCCCAGACCTCGTCGCAGCGCGGCCAGAGCCCCGCGGTCTTCCCGCAGGCTCTCCAGGTAGGTAACAAACGGTCGCTCTTTGGTCATGGCTCACTCCTTCGTAGGGTCACAGACTGCTCTCAGCCAGCACATCTTGCCGGTCATCTCTGGGAAACAGCCGGGAAAGCCCGAGCGCCAACTGCTCCCTGGCTCGGACGATGGCCTTGAAACCACGGGGATCGGTCCCGACGAGGCGGGCAGCGTGTTCGATAGCATCCCAGGCGGTCCGCTGCAGCACAGTCTGCCACGCGTCCAACGATCCTTCGCTGTCCCTGGGAATCCTCTCCATGGTGGTGCGGAACTCCACTTCCAGTCGGGACCAATAGATGCGCTCAATGCCCCAGGGCCCCATCACCCGATCCATATCTTCCCGCTTCGGCTGGCGGGCATCGGGAGCGTCGGCAACAGGCGAAAGGAGGTAGGTGGCCAGCCTGCGACCGGCCCCCCAGAGTTTGTGACCGACATCTTCGGCCATGCCGAGCGCCGTATCCAGCGATTCCACCAACGACCGCTCCTGTAGATAGGCCAGGGGCAGTGCGAGCCGCTCGCTGCGATAGAACTTCACCTTGGCCTGATGGTTGGCCATGCCCAGCGCCAGCGTGCGCTCGCTCAGCGTTTTCGATAGCACGTCCATATGCACTAACTCCGCCAACCAGTCGAAGGTCACAGGCGGACGCCAGCCTCCGGAATGGAGCTTGAACAACGCCGCGCTGTCACGCCACAGCGCCCGATCTTCATTGAACCGCAGCGGCAACGGCCCGCGCTTCTCGTCCTTCCGGTAGTGCTTCATGGTGTCGAGCACGCCCGCATCCAGTCGCAATCCCGGCGCCATGGTCATCTGGCGAACTCCGACGGCGCCTGACTCCGACTCGGGCAGGAGCAGGATGCGGCGATTCTGCCAGGTGAGGTAGTCGAGATAGCCCAACGGAACGCCCCGTTCTGGGATATGCGGGTCATCCATCTCCCACGCCAGGCGATCTCCGGACCGCTGGACGAAGAAGCTGTCGTCCGGGTAGCGCACCAGGTTGAGCGCCAGTGACT
>CAZPMV010000048.1:0-8729 GCA_964587335.1 uncultured Anaerolineales bacterium | reverse complement strand
CCAGGCGGACCGAAGATGCGATGCAGCACGGCTAGCAGCAGCCGGTAGAGCGCTGCCGTCACCAGCGGCGAGTCCCCGGCCAGTTCCTGTAGTTCGTGTGCCTCCACGAGCGCATCGCGCAGACTCAGGTCGATCGCTTGCCCGTCCGCCTGGATGCACGGGATCCACGGCTCGTACGCCAGATTGAAGTGTGGTGCCATCATGCCTCCTTCACGATCTCCAGTCCCAACTCGCGGCTCAGCCGCAGTTGGTAGGGGACGCCATCCAACAGACAAACGCCGTCCCGAAAACGCGCCAGGTGATGATTCCTCAGGAGCGGATGTTCCTCCCAGCCCAGCGCTGTCTCCTGCGCCAGAAAGTGCTGGACGACCGACCAGTGACTGACGGCGACGGTGTGTCGGGCCAGAGCGTCGGTCATTTCATCGTCCGGAACCTGCCCCAGGTCCACTCGCACTCCGGTCCCATCGGGCTGCGTGTTGAGGCCCTGCGGAGTTTGATGGAGACAGACCAGCGACAGGCTGCGCGGCCCCAGACGCGTCAGCGCCTGAAACGCCTCGTGTAGCTCTGCGCTATCCTCTTCCAGGTTCGGCGAGCGCTGATACAGTAAGCGCTCGTCGTCAGGCCCGGCGACCAAGCGCTTGCGAGCCTCGAAGACGTCGTGCTCCTCGTGTGCTTCCATCACCTTGCGCCATTTGAACAGCGCAACCACTATGCTCTGCGGCAACGCTTCATCCCCCTCTCCCTCGTCGCCATACACAGCCTCGATCAGGGCGGCCGTGTCCGCGGGCACGACCAACCGATCGCGTCCGCGCAGGGCCAGGTACGATCGCAGCAGGATGAAGGGTTCATACACATACGCGTCGCTGCCAAAGTCAGGCACGGCATCCTCGACCGCATCGACGGTGACGAAGAACTGCGGAGCCGCGACATGAAGCGGGCGGCTGCCACGCGCATGGCGGTGTAGCCTGCCGGCCCGCTGCAGCAACAGGTCCACCGGTGCCAGGTCACTCACCATGACGTCGAAGTCCAGATCGAGGCTCTGTTCGATCACCTGTGTGGCCACGACGATCGCTTTCTCTGGCCGGTCGCTACCTTTGCCGAATCGAGCCAGCACGTTCTTCTCGATTTCGTCGCGCCAGGCAAAAGGATACCGCGCATGGAAGAGGATCAGCTCCCCCTCCGGGACGATCCGGGCCTCGCGCAGGGCCCTAAACACCTCCTGCGCCCTGGCCACCGTGTTGCAGATCACCGCCGCGCACCCGCCATCGCCCAGTAGCTCAGCAAGCCTGGCGACGGTCTCCGCCGGTTCTCTCCCCAGCCAGCCGAGTCCAATCGCCTTGCTCTCCGGCATGTCCAACGCCACGGCGCCGCTGCGGCTGCCCGACACCCAGGTCAGCGCTGGATACTCGACTTCCGCACCCGCGATCTCCGCTGACCCAGCGTACGCTTCCAGCAGTGCCCGGCGGCTCTTGGCGGGCAACGTCGCCGACAGCAGCACAACCGACGTCCCGACCGCCCGCAGCCACCTCAGCAGCCGCTCGAACAGCGCCGACATATACGTATCGTAGGCGTGAACCTCGTCGAAGATCAGGGTCTTGTGACTTAAACCAAACAGACGGACGAAGAAGTGACGTGTTTGCAGCACGCCCAGAAAGCTCTGATCGACCGTCCCCACGCCCAGGGGTGCCAGTAGACTGCGTTTGCGCGGCAGAAACCAGGTCATGGCCTCCACCGAACTGGCGGGCCGCTCGTCCTCAACCACCACACGCGGCGATGCGTCCCGACTCCAGCGGGCCTGGCTGTGAACCAGGAGTGGCGTCACCGCACTGCCCCGGTAGCGGCAATCCATGAACTCGCAAACGCGTCCGTACATCTGATTGCTCGTGGCCATGGTAGGCATGGCCACATACAGCCCCCGCTGGCGCAGCCGCACTGCCCACCGGTCGGCCAGGTAGAGCGCCGCCTCGGTCTTGCCCGAACCGGTGGGCGCTTCGATGATGACCAGAGAAGGCTCGTCGAGCTGCTTTGCCAGCTCAATGACCGCTCGTTGCACGACGTTCGGCGAGAAGGGAAAGAGCTCGGTGAACGGCAGGCCCTCCTCGGGTGGGCGCCACTCCGTCCACTGCAGTTCGTCCAGGGCGCGCCCGGCGCGGCTAGCGGCGGCCTGGGCGTAGGAAGCCGTCTCAACCGGACCGTTCTGGTAGGGGAAGTACCGTTGCATGGACCCGATCCAGTCGCCAACGGCTGTCAGGCCGGAGAGAAGCGTCCAGAGAGCATTCTGCACACCCCTGTCGCCTTGCACTCGCTCAATCTGTGGTGGCCGCAACACGCTGGCAAGTGCATCGACGAGGTCTCCCCGGACGGCTTCCCACTCGTCACCGCCGATCTGGACGTGTTTAAGCGCCTGGATGTCGGCTGGCGCCGGCCAGCAACCATGATGTCCCCCAACAGCCTGGCAGACGCCTATGGCCACTCTCCGCGGCAGCCCCGTCTTGCTCTCCAGCAGATCCCGCAGAAGCCTGGCCGAGACGGTTCCATGCGGACACGTTTGCCGTCCAAAGATCCTCGGAAAGGTCAGCCCGACCTTACTGAGCTCAATCTCAGACGGCAGATACTTGCGCTGGAAACAGGGGGTCGCCTTGCCCAGATCGTGCAGACCGGCCCAGAAGGCTACCAAGCGCCCCGCCGCCTCGCACTGCAGGTTCAGGGAGCGGGCGATCTGCGTCCGCGCGCCATCGGTCAACGACTCGTTCCATAACCCCAGAGCGACTTGCGCAACGTCGATCAAGTGACATACGAGTGGATGGACTTGAGTTCGCTCGCGATTCGTCTTAGCCCACAGCCGCTGGTAGGCAGGAATGGGCTTGATGCCATACACGGCCGCCAATCTCCGCGCTTCGCCCACTATCCGCTGCCTGAGATCGGCCGGCGCCAGCACCTGGACATCGGCGCCCCACCCCCGGATCCAGGGCAGCATCTCCCGGGGCTCCGCCACCTGCGCCCGCCAGATCAGATTGCCATCAGCAAGCTCCTCAACGCTCTCGCTTCGGTGCCACTGTGTCTCGCGCACCCGCCCCGCCACCCGGGGATGGAAGGATAGCACCACCTCCACCGGCTCATCATCGGCGTACCAAATGCCCCAGGCATCGTCAAGCAAGTCGCGCGGGTTGAAGTCCAGAGGAACCTCGAAAGCTTCGTCCAGAAGCTCAATGCGCCGGATGCGTTCCAGCTTGAGCGTGCGAATTGCGTCCGGAGGATCGCGCCAGCCGATGGCGTGGGTTGTGTGCCCCACGGCGTAGGGTTCGATGAAGTAGGGCGCGAAGTCATATTCGAACACCCGCCCCGTGCCCTCGTGCCGGTGCCACAGATGCACCTTCCGCCCCAAGGACCAGGAACGGGTTAGCGTCTCTAGTACCTCCAGGTAGACCGGATCATGCCGCTGGGCGGCATCATCCATGTCATCGGCTGAGCGCTGCAGGTGGTCGCTCAGCCGCGGGGCCAACCTGTCCAGCGCCAGACCCAGCTTGCGCAGTGCCGAGGCGGCGTGCGGATTCTGCTTGTCTGAGCGAGTGGCCATGAGCCGCGCTGCCAGATGCACCGCCATGGCTTCGTGCAGCGTGAACCGCACGTTGGTCAGGTAGTGGTCGCGGTCGATGGCCAGCCTGCCGTCATCCGTCTCATAGACGCAGAATCGGTCCAGATCCGGCAAGTACCGGTGGATCGTGGACCGATTCACTCCCAGCCGTCGTGCGATCTCGGCCTGGCTTAGCCCTTCCGGATGGGCCAGCAGCAAGGCTTCGATCTGCAGCAACCTCTCTGCTTTGGTCAGCGCGCGATTCATGAGGCGTTCATCCTCTCTGAGAAGCTAGGTGCTTCCATCATGCTTCACTCAAGACTCGCCACCATTGTGCCCGAACCGTGTTGCGGCTACCGCAACACTCGCTCCACCTGCGGGTGAGAGAGGCACCAACTGCTTCCGCACCAACCGCTTGATCAGCGACAGCTCCGAAAGTCGCAACCAGAATCAACGAAGCTGCTCGGCGATTTCGTGCCGAACAGCTTCTGATTCGCAACCCTATTCGGTTCGTAGCCAGCAGCGCTATGCTAGCCGCACCGATGAGAGCACAGACCATCCTCCATCCAGTGATGCGTATAGCTTCGTCGCAACGCAGACTCACGGTGGGCCATCGCTTTCGTGCGCAACCTGCCGAGTGAAGCCTACCCGCAGCCTCCTCCTTGCACCTGACCCATCCTAGCACACCCATCCCCGCCTGTCAAATGTCGTCCTTACATGGGGTGCATTTCACTTTGGGGGTGGATTTCGCGTAGGCACATCGGCTGAGGCGTCAGTCTAGAAGCCGTGCCAAAACCACCGATGTTGGGCCGAAAAACCCACAGAAAGAGCGTGAAGGCTTTCAGAAGGTTCTCAGACTGCTTGTAATATGTCCGGAAACTGACCCTGAAGCAAATGTAAGACACTCAATCTCATGGATTATGGCAAGTCTGCCCCAGAACTGAAATGTATCAGTGGTAATGCCTCAGAGGTAGTAGGCCATGCGTTGCAGCAGTGCGGCGGGATCAATGGTTTGGATGTGAACCCCCGGCGGAACGCTCAGCGTGATGGGGGCGTAACTCAAAATCGCCTTGACGCCTGCTTCCACTAGCGTGTCCACCATCTCTTGCGCTTCGTCTGCGGGCACGGCGACGATGGCTACCTTCAAACCGCGCTCGCGCACCACTTCCGGCAGCCGCTGGGCGTCCAGTATCTCCAGCGAGCCTAGTCTCAGCCCGATGCGCTCGGGGCGTCTGTCGAACACGGATACAACGCGGAAGCCTCTGCCGGCAAAGGGGTTTTCGCGGATCAGCGGTTCTGCCAACGGCCCCGCGCCCACCAGCGCGATCTCCCACTCTCTGTCCACCTTGAGTATGGCCGTCAGTTGCTCCCGCAGATAGGCTATCCTGTAGCCCATGCCCTGCTTGCCAAACTCCCCGAAGTGAGAGAAGTCCTTGCGAATCTGGGCTGAGCTGACCCCCAGAAGGCCCGCCAGTTGCTGGGAAGAGGTGATCTGCCGTCCCCCAGCGGCCAGGCGGGCCAGGGCACGCAGATAGATGGGCAGCCGTCCGATGACGATATCGGGCACTTCGTCTCTCTTGGCCATGGCTCTTTCGCTCCTATGCAGACTGGGTGTCCGATGGCCCCGGGGCCGCGTTGCGGCCTTCGCTGAGCCCATGGGTCCCCGACACAGCGGCACGACTTCTCCTCACCCTTATACCACGTTTTCACTCATTGTGCAAGCCTTGACAAAGACACTGGCCTGTGGTATATTCTTGCTCGGCTGGTATCGCATAGGGAGGAGAGTGCATGGAGGAGACGAAACGACGGCCTTTTGCCGTGAGCTTGCTCGTGAGCTTGATTGATCGGCCGGCGACGGCGCTGGCCGAGATCGCTGCCTACCCCCGCTGGCGCTGGGTTCTGCCCGTGATCCTGTTGATTGGAGCGATGATCGCCTCCATCGTGCTCACGGGCCCGCTAACGGTCGAGCAGACACAGCAAGCTGTGCAGCAGCAACTGGCGACCCTCCCTGCCGAACAGGCGGAGATGGCCCGTGCACAGATTGCACGCCTACAGCAGCCACAGGTGCTGTTGGCCACTGCCATCGGCACGGGGTTGATCGGATTGCTCCTGTCTTGGCTGATGGCTTCGGCTTTTCTCTACTTCGGCGTGCTCATCGCTGGGGGTGATGTCAGTTTCACGGGCCTGTTCGCCACGCTGCCCTGGACCTGGCTTCCCTTCGCCCTCCGCGACGTCGTGCAGACGGGGTACATTCTCTACAAGAACGAGCTGATCGCCAATCCGGGCCTGTCGTACTTCGTCTCCACGGGCAAGCCGGTGGAAGACGCTGGCAAGCTGCTCTACAATGTGCTGGCCCGCGTAGACCTGTTTACTCTCTGGCACCTGGCGCTCGTTTTCGTTGTGCTGTGGGTTTTGCCTCGTTTCAGCAAGGGGAAAGCCTTTGTGTTGGTGCTGGTTTACGCCGCGCTGAGCCTGGGCTTACGTTTGGTGCCCGCGCTGCTGGTGCGGGCCTTCGTGCCGGGCTGAAAGACGGCGGCTTGATGGCTTGATGAGATGAGCATGGGAAGGTGCAAGGCGAATAAGACGCCTTGCGTTGACGTTTGGTCTTTGGAATACGAGAGCGCTTCCTTGGCCGGAGACGATCCGTCTGCGGCCTTTGCATGTCTGGGAAGCTGCGTATTCTGAAGCCTTGTCGAACAGGGGAGAACAGAGCACAATGAAACGGTTTGTCACTATCATCCTGATCCTGGCGGTCGTCATCGTCGGCAGCTTCTACGGCTACGAGTTCTTCGCTCAGGAGAAGGAGCCCGAAGCGCCTGACTTTGCCAGCGTGGCCGTAGAGCGGGGTACGATCATCTCTACCGTGAGCGCCACGGGCAACATCGAACCCCAGGCTCGGGTGCTGCTGAGCTTCAAGGGTGCGGGGCGGGTGGCGGACGTGTTAGTGCAGGAGGGACAGGAGGTGAAGGCTGGCGGTCTGCTAGCTCACCTGGAAACGGCGGAGCTGGAACTGGCTCTGGCTCAGGCTGAGATCGGGCCGACCATCAGCCGGGCACAGTTGGCCAAGGCCCAGACTGAGCCTAATCCCAGCGACTTGGCTGCGGCCGAGGCTGCGCTGGCCAGCGCACAGGCCGCTTACCGTGAGCTCCTGAAAGGACCCAGCGACGATGAGTTGCAGGTGGCCAAGGGCACCGTCGAGCGGGCCCGCATGATCCTGGATCAGGCTCAGGCCGCCTATGATCAGGTGGCCCACCTGCCCAACGTGGCCATGCTGCCCCCGTCGCTGCAGTTGCAGCAGGCCACATTGGATCACGAGTTAGCCCAGACGAACTACCGCCTGGCCACCAGAGGGCCTAGCGAGGCGCAGAAGGCCGCGACGCTGGCCCAGATCGCCCAGGCCCAGGCCACGCTGGATCGGCTCAAGGAAGGGCTGTCGGCCGAGGATCTGGACATCGCCCGCGCCCAGGTGCGACAGGCCGAAGTGGCGGTGGAGCAAGCGCGGCTGGCACTGGATGGGACAAGACTCACTGCACCTTTCGACGGCGTGATCACTGCCGTGAACATCAAGGCCGGCGAGTTGGCCTCCAGCGCCCGGCCAGCGATTGAGATGACCGATCTCTCTCATTTCCACATCAACGTCAACGTGGACGAGATTGACATTGGCATTGTGGAGGTCGGCCAGCAGGCCAGCATCAGTCTGGATGCACTGCCGGAAGCGGAGATCGCAGGACGCGTAGCGTCCATCGCCCCTACCGCCAACCTGGAGACGGGCGTGATTTCCTACCGGCTGAGAATCGATCTTGAGCCCACCAACGCCCCGCTGCGGTCGGGCATGAGCGCCATGGCCAGTATCATCACCGCCCGCGCTGATAACGTGCTGGTGGTTCCCAACCGCCTCATCCAGATCGACCGCCAAAATGACAGGGCCTACGTGGAGCGGGTGGAAGAAGGCCTGCCCGTGCGGGTCGAGATCCAGATTGGCATGCGCAACGAGCAACAGAGCGAGGTGGTGGCGGGGCTGGAGGAAGGGGACGTGCTGGCTATTCGCCAGGTCAGCTCAATTGAGCAGTTGCGCGAGACCTTCGGTCCGCCGCACTAGGCGGGACATGCCGCGGAAGCGATAGCCATCAGTCGCCACTCTCGACTCGAGAACCATCATGACCAAACCCACACCGCTGATCGAGATCCAAGACATCACCAAAGTCTACCTCATGGGTGAGGTAGAGGTTCACGCCCTACGCGGCGTGTCGCTGCAGATACACAAGGGCGAACTGGTATCCATCATGGGGCCCTCGGGTTCGGGGAAAACCACGCTGATGAACGTCATCGGCTGCCTGGATCAGCCCACCTCGGGCACCTATTTCCTGGAAGGGACGGACGTGGCCCATCTCGACGATGACCGACTGGCGGAGATCCGCAACCGCAAGATTGGCTTTGTCTTCCAGAGCTTCAACCTGCTGGCCAGAACTTCGGCGTTGGAGAATGTCGAACTGCCGCTGATCTACGCTGGAGCAAAGGACCGCCGCCAGCGAGCCACCGCCGCGCTGGAAGCGGTCGGACTGGAGGATCGCTTGCACCACCGGCCCAACGAGCTTTCAGGTGGGCAGCAGCAGCGGGTGGCCATCGCCCGATCGCTGGTCAATGATCCCTCCATCATCCTGGCTGACGAGCCGACCGGCAACCTGGACTCCCGCGCCGGGGCGGAGATCATGACTATCTTCCAGGAGTTAAACCGCGAGATGGGAGTGACCATCATCTTCGTCACCCACGAGCCGGATATCGCCGCCCATACGAGTCGCATCGTGCACCTGCGCGATGGTGGCGTTGCGGAGGATGAGCAGGTCGCCAACCCGCGCCAGGCGGGCGAGCACGTTTACGTTGGCGACCGGCGAGAGGTTTTCGGCAAGAGCCTGCGGGAGCTGCTGAGCAAGGGCAACAACGCTCGATAGAGAGATTGGGTATTGGGTATTGGATACTGGGTGTTGGATATTGGATACTGGGTACTGGGTATTTGATACATGAACTTGACGTCATCCATCCGCATCGCCTTGCGGGGGCTTTCATCCAATAAGCTTCGCTCCGCCCTGACTATGCTGGGCATCGTCATCGGCGTGGGCGCGGTGATCACGCTGCTTTCCGTTGGCCAAGGCGTGGA
>CAZPMV010000047.1:5774-15412 GCA_964587335.1 uncultured Anaerolineales bacterium | reverse complement strand
GCAAATATCTGGCCAGTGCCGTGGGGGCTACGGATGGCAGCCAGACCGCCGTGGCTATCGCGCTCTACGGCTGTGATGCCACGGCAAGTGATGTTTCGGTTGCCGGCATCACTCGGGACGCCGAGGTCAACGGCAAGATCCTGACCTATCATCCTGACCGGGATCAGGCCGCCGAAAAGGTTGCGGCCCAAGCTGATCTCGCGGGTGTCGGCATTATCGTGCGCTGAGTGCGTGGGACTTTCGCGGTGCGCTAACGCCGCGCCCTGACGTTCACACATTTCAAATTTGATCCCCCGCGCGCCCTCGGGCCACGGGCCGATCCCGCGTGGCCAGTTGCTGGCGCGCCGACGCAATAAAGGACCCCCCCATGTCGATCCTCAACATCTTCAGTCAGGACGCGTTCAGCGTCATGCGCCTCACGGATGCGCTTCGTGAGATCAAATACACGCCCTCCCGCATCGGCCAGATGGGGCTGTTCCAGACCTCCAGCATCGACACGCTGGATATCGCGATCGAGAAGGACAAGGAACAAAACCGCATGCTGGTCTCGGCCAGCCCCCGCGGTGGCCCGGGCCAGACCTTTGGCAAATCAAAACGCGCCATGCGGATGCTTAAGGTGCCGCACTTCCAGGTCGATGATGCGATCTACGCCGATGAAGTCCAGCAGGTGCGCGCCTTCGGCCAGGAGGTCGCCGTCGAGCGGCTGCAGCAGAAGATCGCGGATCGCGCAGCCGAGGCCAGCCAGTTCTTCGCACTGACCGAGGAATACCACCGGCTGAATATCCTCAAGACTGGCCAGCTTCTGGACGCTGACGGCTCGGTCCTTTTCGATTATTTTACCGAGTTCGGCGAAAACCAGCAGGCCGTGGTCGACTTTGATCTCGACAATGCCAGTGCCACTGACGGGGCTCTGCGCAAGAAATGCGCCGGTGTCATCCGCCAGATGGCCGGCATTCTCGACGGTCTGCCCTACACGAGCGTCATCGCGCTGTGTGGCGACGCGTTCTTCGACGATCTGATCGGCCACAAGGAAGTGCGCGAGACCTATAAGGGCTATGCCGATGCGGCCTCACTGCGGAACGCCTACATCAACTCGGGCAATTCTGGCATCTACGGCGCGTTCGAGTTTGGCGGCATCACCTGGATGAACTACCGCGGTGGTCAGAATGTCGGTATTGAGACCGACAAGTGCCATCTGGTGCCCATGGGCGTGCCCGGCCTCTTCCGCACGGTCTATGCCCCGGCTGATTACATCGAGACGGTCAACACGCCGGGCCAGCGGCTCTATGGTAAGCAGTGGGAAATGCAGAACGGCAAGGGTGTGAACCTTGAGTTCCAGATGAACGCCCTGCAATACTGCACCCGCCCGCGCGTACTGATCCCTGGCAAGCGGACGTGAGCCGAAAGGACCGGGCCCGTGGCTTCCATGTTTGACGATCTAGACGCCGCCCTCTCGGGCGCGATCAAGGGTGCCTTCGCGGAGGTCGCGGTCCACCGGCCGCGCGTTTCGGTCCAATACGCTGAGCGCGCAGCGGCCCCGGACCGCGCCGAGGTCCCGGTTCACGGTATTTTCTCGGCGGGCCCTGTGCAAGACGACCTGCGGGGTCAGGGACGGGGTGGTCAGATGTCGGGCACAACCAAGCTTGGCTCAACCGCTGCCGAATTCTGGATCGCCAAGGCACAGGTCGCTGCGCTGACGGCGCTCCCCGCCAAGGGCGATGCAATCACGCTGATCAGCCGCGTGGGGAGTCCGGTCTATGCAATCAGTGCCGTCCATCACACGGATATGGGCGATCTCAACCTCATTCTGGTCCGGGAGGACGACGTCCCATGAGCCTGACCCGTCTTGTCATGCGACTTGCTGCTGCCCGCGCGCTGCGGGATCGCACCTTGGCGGGCGCGCGGGTCTTCGACAGCGCGGTGGACCCGATCGACCAGACCATTGCCGAAACCCGCCAGCCGCTTCTGGTGCTGACCACGGATGAACATGCGCTGGACGTCACCGGCAGGGACCTCAACAGCGGCCCGCATCGCTGTGATCTCGTGATCGAGATTGCCATCGCATCCCGCGTCGAAGTGCCAGCGTCTGATGGGAACGGCGGTCAGATCAGTATTGCCATTCCGCACACGGACGAAGGGATGGAGCTGACGCTCGACATCATGGAGCATCAGGTGGTCCGCGCCCTGACCCGCGATGATACCGCCTGGTCGCGCGCCTGGATGAAACTGGTCCCCCGGATCACGCGCAGCCTTTCCCGGCGCGGGGCATCGGCCGAAAACGGCGTGCGCTTTGCTGCGCGGCAGCTGGTGCTGACCTGCGATCTGGTGGACACGCCGGTGGCCGGTGACACAATTGCGCCAAACAGCGCCTGGGGCGACGTGCTGGTCCTGATGGAAGCCGATCCCATACTGGCAAATATCGCAAGCCTACTGCGCGCGGAGATGGATGGCACACCACTTGCCGATTGGCGCCGGGCGGCCGAAACCCTTGGTGTCCCGCTGGAGGTGGCCAACCAGATCGGCATCGGGCCGGTCGCAGACCTCGATGCGGACCCACAACCGCTCGCGGACATCACGTTTCCGGATTTCGACCAGACAGTCGTCTTTGAGCCGCAAGGGTCATAGGCATGGCGATCCGCGAAATCGTCGAGCTTGTCGCGCGGGTCACCGATCTGGAACGCCGTCTGGCCGGTATGATGCGCCACGGCACCGTTGCCGAGGTCGATCCTGCCCGGCAACGGGTCCGGCTGGATTTTGGCCCGGCACATGGCCGGGACGGGCAGTTCCTTTCCCCGTGGGTGCCCTACGCGCAGTTTTCTGGAGCCTTAAAGGTTCACACGCCGCCGACCGTCGGCCAGCAGCTGACGGCCATGTCGCCCACCGGCGACTTCCAGCAGGCCGTGGCGGTGCCACTCACCCACCACGCCAGCAACCCGAGCCCGTCGGAAGCGGCAGATCAGAACGTCATGACCTACGGGAACGTGATCATGACGCTGGCAGACGATCTCGTTCGCAGCGAAGTCGGCGGGCTGACCTTTGAGCTCACCAGCGCACAGGCGCAGATCACGGTTGGCGACGTGACCTTCAGGGTCTCTCGCGCTGGCGTGGAGATCACCGGCGGCACGGTTACGCACAACGGGAAGAACATCGGCGCCACACACATACACGGCGTGGTGAGTTCGGGCCCATCTACAACAGGCGTTCCCGCCAACTGAACCGAAGGGAAAGATTAATGCCGCGTTACGCTATCACCGAGAAGGCCGGGCGCTTCGTCGCCGGGCAGAACAACACCGGGGTCGGGACAGTCCTGACCTTGACTGCCAAGCAGGCGGAGCATGAGCTGCGCCTCGGCACGCTGCGCTCGCTCGATGTGCCGCATGTGAAGGCCGAACCAGAGACCGATGAAGGGCTAGCAGAAACGCTTGCGGCCAAGGTAAGCAAGCCCAAGAAACCATCGCGCATCGAACCTGATCTTGGTGCGGATCATGCCACTGCTGATGATGCGGGCTAACCGGTGGCCACGCGCAGCATAAACCCGTCCGTCGGCCTGAACGCCGTAACGGGCGGTGTGATTGAGGGCTGGCCGCATGTGGCCCAGAGCCTGCAGGACATCTTTACCACGCGGTTTGGCGCCCGTATCATGCGCGAATGGTATGGATCGTTTGTCCCGAACCTGCTGGGGCGCACCATCACGCCTAATGAGGTCACACCGTGGTTTGCGGCGGTGACCTCTGCGATCGAGCAATTCGAGCCGCGCTACCGCGTGACCCGTATTCAGATTGTCGAAGTGACCCGTGACGGACGGCTGCATTTCTTTCTCGAGGGCGAGTACCGCCCGCGCGCCACCTATGGCGACTTCACGGTCGAAGGCGCGCGCCGCATCAATGCCTATGCCAACCCGGACGGGGTGCTGATCGAGGAGCGCGAGGCCCAACCATGAGCCGTTTCACCGCCATCAACCTTTCCGGTCTGAAGCCGCCGGACGTGATCGAGACCTTCGACTACGAGGCGATCGTCACCGAAATGCGCGACGATCTGGTCGCGCGGTTTCCGGCAATCGCAGGCGTCATTGATCTCGAAAGCGAGCCCGCGCGCAAGCTGATCGAGGCATTCGCCTATCGTGAAATGCTCATGCGCGCGCGGATCAATGATGCGGCGCGCTCGGTCCTGCTGGCCTCCGCCTATGGCAGCAACCTCGATCATCTTGCTGCACTGTTTGCCACGCAGCGGATGCAGGTCGAGGACGACACCGGCGTGCTGGTGGCCGAGGACGATGATCGTCTGCGCCGTCGCGTGCAGCTGGCCCCGGAGGCGTTCTCCGTGGCCGGACCTGAAGGGGCGTATGTCTATCACGCGCTCACCGCCGCGCCTTGGGCGCGCGATGCCACGGCGATCATGACAACGCCCGGCCGGGTACGGGTCACTATGCTGCGGGCGGGGAGCGACCCGGTCTCCAGCCTTGGGGAGCATGAGGCTGTTCGCATGTCGCTGATCGACAATGACGTGCGGCCGCTAACGGATATGGTCGAAGTCTTGGCGCCACGGGTGCATCGCGCGGACATCACGGCCAAACTGACCCTCTATCCCGGGCCAGACGGCAATGTGGTGCGCGACCGCGCCCTGTCAGCCTTATCTGACTGGGTGGAAACCAACCGGATGCTGGGCATGAACCTGCGCCGTTCAGCAATCTTCTCGAAGCTGCATGTCGAAGGCGTGCATTCGGTGGATCTTGTTACGCCCGCCGCTGATATCGTCCTCGGGCCGACCGAGGTTTACGCGATCGACGCCATCACCGTGACGGTCGCCACGCTCCGCGATGAATAGGAACCCCGCCGATGGCACGAGAGACCCTGCTGCCGGACAACCGGACGGCTTTTGAGGAGGCGGCTGATCTCACTGGCGCACGCAGTGCCGATTTGCCCATCGGGTTGCGTCCGCTGGTGCAACCGCATCAGATCCCCAGCAGCCATCTGCCTTGGCTCGCTTGGGGTCTGTCTGTCGATCTGTGGGACAAGGACTGGCCGGAGGAAACCAAGCGGGCGCGCATGGCGCGCGCGTTGCCGTTCCATGCGATCAAGGGGACCCAGACCGCCATCGCGGAAGCGATCGCCGTGATGGGGGCCGAGGCGCGGCGGTTCATCGTGCCACCCGCCAAAACCTATCTGTCGAAGGCGCTGACGGAGACGGAACGCGCCGCCTATCTCGACCGCTTCGCACAGCTCAGGGTCTATCCGTTCATCGCCCGGGGTGTTTCCGGTCGGAACACCCGGTATCTGTCCGCACCAGACGGCCCGGGCTCCGCCTTTGCCGGGCCCAACAACCCGGTCTCGGTGCAAGGCACGCGCTATGTGCGCACCGCAAAGCTACATGATCGTGGCCGCGAGACGACCCTGACGCTCCGCACGGTAACGCCAGAACGCGTTGGGGAGTTCAACGCGATTGCCTATGACGAGGTGGTCCTGGCCCCCAAGCCCACGGCAGCCATCCATCTGAACGCCGCCCCCAAAGCCCGCGCCTTCCTGATTGATGATATCGGTGTGCGCCAACGCATTGTCCGCATCCCGCGGGCCGTGTCTTACAGCTACCGGCTGGGCCGGGAGCAATACACAACCGTACTGCCGAAAGGTGAGATGATCGATGTGCGCCCGCAGCAGGTGGCGGAGCAGCACCCGCGCCAGTTTGGAGCAATTTTCCCCGGCGTCCCGTGTCAGCATGTGGCCGGCACGTTCCTGCCTGAGACGATATCCTGGCAGTATCTCTTTGATCGCTGGCACATCCACGACCTGGCCCGCGTGCTCGAGGAGCGCAAGCGTTCCACCCATCTGGGCTACACCCGGCTTGGGATGCCGCCCTACCATGCCGAGGTGCTGACCCGCATCACGGGACGGCGCTATCCGCGCACGGCGGGCCGTTACGTCAATGGCTATGTCGTGGCCGCCAGTACCAAGCCTGTCGCGGATGCGCGCGAGGCGGTGATGATCGCCAAATCACTGCGGGACAAGGTCTTGATCAACACCAAGACCTGGCGCGTGCCGCGACCGGGCGATCGCCGCACAGTGGGCGATATCACACTCGGCACTTTGACAGAGGTTTGAGACATGGAACGCACCGTCATCTACCGCGATCGGCAGGAGCTGCAATCCGCCGATCTCAACAACATGCAGGACTTTGCCCGCACCTCAATGGATCACATCGTTCGCGATGCGGTTGAAAGCGGAAAGGCCTATTCTGGCTTTTCTGCCACCAAGACGGCGGCGACCGAGATCACCTTGTCCTCGGGCCGTCTCTATGCGGGGGGCGCGGTCTATGCACGCGGCGAGGACATCATCGTTGACCTTTTCAACGTGCTCCCACTTGTGACCCGCAAGCGCGTGGCGATTGTCAGCTTCGGTCAGGAGGTCGAGACGGATGTGCAACCGCGCGACTTCCTGATCGATGCGCAGACCGGCACCACTGAGCCGCAATCGGTGGCGATGGAGTCTTTGCGCCGCGCAGAAATCTCAACCGTGGCGGGCACCGAAGGGCCGGACCCGAGCTATCCCGCCACGGATGCCAATGTGACGGTGATCGCCTATGTGCTGCTGGACACCACAGGCGTTGTGGCGATCGAGCAGTGGCAGGCGACACAGCTGCCAAACCTGCGCAATGTTGCAAACCGTGCGATTGCACTCGAGCGCTGGCGCGGCCAGATCAGCGGCCAGGTCGATACGCTGCGCACGGATCTGTCGGCGCTGGCGGACCGGCTGGCAGGCTATGCCACCAAGGCCGAGATTGTGGAATTGACAGAGCAGCTCGATGAGTTGCGCACCGAGGTCTATGCGCCGGGCGCTTATATCTACTACGGCACCAACCATTTCCTGACCGCTGATGGCTCAAATGTCGATCACCCTGATTTTGACGCGGTGGTCGAGGAAGGCATCCGGTTTCCGCGCGCGGGGTCGGAAACGTCAGAGCTGGCGCTGCTGAACCCCAACAACGTCTATATCGCCAATACCAGCGGGTTCGTGCTGCCCAAATACGCCCATAGCATCCGGCTTGATCTGACGGGCTATGCCTCGGAGACACGGCTGGCGCAGTACACCTTCGAGACCACCGACATCCGCCAGCTCACACGTGCCCGCACGCGGCGGCGCTATGGCAACTCCATGGTGGTCTGCACCAACAGCCGCTGGTGGCGCCAAGGCACCTATGATCTGGCGGGTAATATCTTCCGTCGGGATGGCGAGACCTGGGAGGTCACCAACGGCCTGCCGGACCGCATGCCTAATGGCGCGCGCGTGCCCAACGGCAATGTGCACTGGATCCGGGTGCGGCGGTTTTGGATCGACACCTATGAGGAGCAATACTGGGACCGGGTCACAACCACGGCCACGATCAACGGCCAACAAGTGGCGCAGACCTTCCTGAACTCGCAGGATGGCTGGCTGAGCCAGGTTGGGCTTTACTTCTCACGCAAGGCCGTCGCGGGGGATGTCACACTGCTGGTGACCGAGACCGCCTTCGGCATGCCGGACCTGTCCCGCGTGATCTCGCGCACGACGCTGCCGGTGGCGGACATTCAGGTGGGGGCGATCTCGACGGAGGTGGGCCTGCCATCGCTGGTGGAGAGCAAACTGCCGATCACCCCAACCTTCCTGACGGCGGGACGGCGCTATGCCATCGTGCTGGTCACCACCGGTGATCATTATGTCGCCATGACCAATACCGACAACGGGGTGGTGCAGGGCACGTTCTTTGTCTCGACCGATGGCGCGTTCTTCGCGGGTAATCTGGTCGATGACATGAAAATGCGGCTCTACTTTGCGCGGTTCGAGCGCACACGGCTCTCGGTTGAGCTGACAGCGCTGCAGCTGGCGGGCGGCATTCTCGATCTTGATGTGCTGCACGAAGGCGTGACGCCGCCTGCCTGCCGCACGGATATCGAGGTGCAGGTGAACGGGGCCTGGGTGGCGCTGGATGGTGATACCAGCGGCCCGGACCTGTCGGGTCTGCCAGGCATCTTGCCGCTGCGGTTGACGCTGACCGGCACCACGGACCTGATGCCGGGCTTCGGGCTTGCTGGCTCACAGACGGTCGCCACGCGGCCCAAGACGGCCTTCACCTGGGTGTCGGATGAGCGCACGCTCGGCTCGCCCACAACCAGCGTCAAGGTGGTGACGGACCTGCAACATTTTGAAGAGGTGAACCACGATTGTACCGTGACGCTCATGACCGGTGCCGCGCTGGACGGGGTGGAGGCGGCCGATGTGGTTGAGGATGTGGTGCTGGCCGACGGCACGGTGCGGCGGACCTCGATCTTCAACGTGACCTCGGTCAGCACCTACGCGGTGAAGATCATCGGCTCTACGGTGAGCGCGGCGGTGCCGTTTCTCGTCAGTGAGCTGATCGAATACGCCCAGACCTGATCCGATTGAGGAGACAGCTAAATGGCATCCAAACCAACCCACTACCGGGTGACGGTGAACCGTCCCCTTGAATTTGCCGGGGCCCGGTTCCGGCCGGGCGCGCGCTATACGGTGACAGCCTCAATCTACGACGGCCTGCAAGCAGACCATCCCGAGGCGATCGCCACATCCGAGCCGCTCAAGAAAGGGTGACGCCATGCTGAGGTTTGAAGATCTGCGGGTGCGGGACAATCAGGACCTTGATCGGGATTTCTTCAATCGCCGCTACCGCTTGATTGCCGAAAGCCTCGGCGATCTCGATGCCCAGCTTGCGCGCATCCGCGGTGCCACCGACAATCTGGTGGCCCTTGGGCTGTCGCGGGTGAATGAGGTTCTTGGACCGGCTCTCGCGGCGGCTCAAGCTGCAGCGGAAAACGGGTTTCTGGTGGCAACGTCCTCAACGCCGCTTACCGTGTCGGTGGGCCAACACACCACGTTCGAGATCGACGACACGCCCGCGCGGGCGCTCTTTGCGCCCACGCCCTATGTCGTGCTGACGCGTGATGGGGGCGGCAGCCTGAACGACTGGGCGGTGTTTCGGGTCGATAGCTACGCCCGCGCAAATGGCGGGCTGGCGGGCGAAGTGGTGGCCGTTAATGGCGATATCGGGGCGGCGGTGCACGGCGATTGGGTAATTTCTGCCAGCGCGGGTCTTGCAGCTTCCGTGATTGAAACGGCCGCCGCAGTTTCAAGTGCGCTGGCCCTGGCCCAGCAGGCGGCACAGGATGCGGCGGCGGCGGCGGATATTGCCGAAAGCGTTCTGGCCAATGGCCCGGTGTCGTCCGTGAATGGCCAGGCGGGGGAAGTGGCGCTTGGGATCGGGGATATTCCCAACCTCACGGCGCAGCTCGCCAGCAAAGCGGCCAGCACTCATGGCCATACGATTGCTCAGGTCTCCAACCTGCAATCAACGCTGACGGCGCTGCAAGACCGGATCGATCTGGTTGATGGCGGGACGTATTGACGGAGGAGGTGCAAATGCGATCCACCCTGACAGAGATCAGCACCAAGCTGGGCATCACCGATGTGCGCGATGTGCAGGTGGGTGAGATTGTCGATGACGGTGCGGGCGGCTTTGCCCGCGCGATCCGGGTCTTCGGGGAACCCACAGCATCTGCTGGCCCGGCGCTGATCCTCGAGGTGCAGATCCAGTCCGACACGAAAACTGACCTCGATATCACGACACCGACGCTG
>CAZPMV010000047.1:4095-5674 GCA_964587335.1 uncultured Anaerolineales bacterium | reverse complement strand
GGTGCAGATCCAGTCCGACACGAAAACTGACCTCGATATCACGACACCGACGCTGACTTTCTGAACGTCGGCCAACCGCCGATCCCAAGCATCCCGGATCACCGTAGGGCCCCACGGCCGCGCGGGGTTCGGCTATTCAAGGAGACCCTCTCATGTCCGACCCGACCTTCGGGATATCCATCACGCGGATTGATACTGAGCCGCGCCCGCCCGTCTGGAGCGATATGTCCGTTGTGGGCTTGATCGGCACAGCGCCCGACGCCGATGCATCGGTGTTCCCGGCGGACACGCCGGTCTTTCTCTATTCTGACGACGCCACCAAGCTGACAGCGCTTGGTGCGACCGGCACGCTGCGTGATGCGGTCACGCTGATCAACGCGCAGCTCGGCGAGTTCCAGGTGGCCGCCAAGGTCGTGGTCGTGCGCGTCGAAGACGGGATCGATACGGACGCGACCATCGCCAATATCGTCGGCGACGGCGTCGCGACCGGCCTTCAGGCCTTTCTGACGTCTGGCCCTGAGCTGGGCATCATCCCGCGCCTCATCTGCGCCCCGGGCTATACCAGCCAGCGCGGTGTCGGCGAGGCCAACCCGGTCTGTGCGGCACTGCCTGCGATCTGCGAAAAGCTTCTGGCGCATGCGGTCGTCGACGGCCCGGCGACCACGGAGCAGGATGCCATCGATTGGCGCGAGACGATTGCCTCGCAGCGCCTGATCCCGGTCGACCCTGCAGTGAAGGTGTTTGCAGGTGGGGTGAGTGTCGTTCAGCCGCTGTCGCCCGCGGTGATCGGCATCGGCGTGCGCCGCGACCACGAAAAGCAGGGCCGCCCGTTCCACAGCTGGGCCAACCAGCCGGTGCAGGGCATTGTTGGACCGTCGCGTCCCATCAACTTCTCGCTCACCGATGGCGCGACCGAAGGCCAGCGCTTGCTGTCGGCCAATATCGGCGTGCTCTTGCGCGGTGAAATGGACGTGGAAAGTGCGATCGGTCAGGGTGGCTTCATCTTTGTCGGCACCGACAACGCAGGCGAGGACGACCTCTGGCGGTTCTACAATGTCACCCGCGGGCGTGACTTCATCCACCTGATGCTGCTGCGCACCCTGCGGTTCTATCTTGGACGCTTCAATGTCACGGGCCAGACCATTCAGGCGATCCTGAACACGATGGAAACCGGCCTGCGCAATCTCAAGGCCGATGGCGACATCCTGGGCTTCGAGATGAAGTTCACCCGCGATCAGAACACGCCCGAGGAACTGCGCCAGGGCCGCTTCACGGTCAGCTTTGCCGCCGAGGAGGCACCGGTCCTGCGCTATCTCGGCATTCAGTCCGCGCGCTACCGCCCGGCGTTGGATGCGCTGCTCGATGATCTGCTGGCGCAGGTCGGCACCATCACGGGCTGACTCCGCCACATCAAGGACTGGCTGACCCGCCTACATCAAGGAGAGGCTCTGATGAGCAACATCTACATCATGGAGGCCGCAAACCTGTTTTGCGGCGATGAGAACCCCACGGCCTCCAAGCACCTGACGCTGACCGAGTTGCAGCTGCCCAACCTGCAGGAAATCACCCAGGACCATCA
>CAZPMV010000047.1:0-3995 GCA_964587335.1 uncultured Anaerolineales bacterium | reverse complement strand
TGACGCTGACCGAGTTGCAGCTGCCCAACCTGCAGGAAATCACCCAGGACCATCATCCCGGCGGCTCGCGCGTGCAGATCGAGGTGGCCCTCGGCATCCAGAAACTCGAGGCCAGTTTCAAGCTGGCGGGGTGGGATCCGGACCTGCTGACGCAGTTTGGTCTTGGGGCCACCGCACGCAAGAAGTTCACCGCCTACGGTTCGGTGCGCGACAAGCGCAACGGTGTGGCCATTGAGGCCAAGGCGGTGCTGGAGGGGCGTCTGGGCACGGCCAATCCGGAGGCGTTCCAGCGCGGCGAGTTGCAGGGCTTTGATTACGCCATCAACGAAATCCTGCATTACGAGCTCTATTTTGAGGGCGCCGAGAAATATTACTGGGATTTCTTCACCACCGACTGGCGTGTCAACGGCACGTCCCAAAATGCAGACGAGCGCGCGATCTTGCGCCTTCCCAACGGCTTTTGAGGTAATCCATGTCTGACCCCAAGACGAAAACAGTCTCTCTTTCGGTGCCGGTGACCTTCGAGGGCCGCGAAATCACCGAGATCCGCATCGCCAAGCCCAAGGTCAAAGACCTAAAGCGCATGAACGCGGCGCTCGACGGCATCACCGACCGTCTGGATCAGGGCATTGTCATGGCCTCGGCGCTGACGGGCTATCCGGTCGAGATGATCGAGGATCTCGACACTGACGACTTCACCGCGCTGTCGGAGGTGATTGCGGATTTTTTCCCCAAGGGCACGGCTTCGCCGCCTGGCGATCGGTCGTAGCTGAGGTCGCCCACTGGCTGAACACGCCGCTCACGGCCTTTGAGGAGATGGATTGGTCCGAGGTGGTGCTTTGGCACGCCGAGGCCCGGCGTCTCGCGCGGGCGGCGAAGATGAGGTGATCAGATGACGCAGATCACATCCCAACTGGTCATCGAACTGCTGGACCGGGTGACCAGCCCGGCGCGTCGGGCGGCCAATGCGCTGGCGGGCATCTCGAACACGGTCCGTGAGACCAATGGCCAGCCCATCACCTTCGGGGACCGCCTGAACGCGGCCATCACCCGCAACAACCGCGCCTTGGCTGACGCGCGCGGCGGGCTGGTGGATGCGGTGGCCAGCTTTTACGCCCTGCGCGGCGCGATTGGCGCGCCGATCCAGGCGGCCTCGGATTTTGAAAGCGCCATGGCCGATGTGGCCAAGGTGGTGGACTTTCCAAGCCCTGCAGCCTTTGCGCAGTTCCAGCAGGACCTGTTTGCGCTGTCGCGCGACATTCCCATCGCGGTGACGGGCCTTGCGGAGATTGCCGCGGCGGCGGGTCAGGCCGGGATTGCCGGGCAGGACCTGATCCGCTTCACGGATGCCGCCGCCCGGATCGGGGTGGCGTTTGATATCAGCGCCGAGCAGGCGGGTGGCTCGATGGCCAACCTGATGACGGCGCTCGGGCTCACCATCGACGAGACGGTGTCGCTGGCGGATGCGATGAACCATCTGTCCAACAGCCAGGCCTCAAGTGCGGCGGATATTCTGGACGTGGTCCAGCGTGTGGGCGCGCAGGCGACCATGTTCGGCTTTACCGCAGAGCAAACATCCGCCTTCGCCTCCGCGATGCTGGCAGCAGGCTCGACCAGCGAGGTTGCTGCGACGTCATTCCGCAACATGGGGGCGGCGCTCACAAAGGGCGAGGCAGCCACCGCCGGACAACGCCGGGCCCTACAGGCGCTTGGACTGGACGCGGAAGATACCGCGCGGTCCATGCAGGAGAATGCGGTTGAGACCACGATCGACGTGCTGCGCCGGATTGGCCAGTTGCCAGCCGAGCAGCGCGCGGCGATCTCGTCGCAGCTCTTTGGCAATGAGGCCCGTGCGCTCGGACCGCTGCTGACCAACCTTGGCCTTGTCGAGGACACGCTTGGCATGGTCGGGGATCGCGCGACCTATGCAGGGTCTGCCTTTGCGGAGTTTGCGGCCCGCAACAACACGTTCCAAGCCAATATGCAGCGGTTCCAGAACGTTCTGACCGAGTTGCAGATCAATATCGGCAATGCGCTGATGCCCGCGATCACGCAGCTTGCTGAAGCCGTGACGCCGCTGATCACCCGTCTGGCCGATCTGGCGAATGCCTATCCGGAGGTGACGCTGGCCGTGGTGGGGGCGACTGCAGCGGTGATCGCCTTCAAAGGTGCGATGGCGGCGCTGCGCTTTGCCGGGCTTCTGGGGCGTGGGGGTGTCCTGTCGCTGATTGCGGCCGGTTATAATTCCATCGGGCGCGCTGCGATTGGCGCGCGCGCAGCGGCAAGTTCGATGATCGGATTGCAATCTGCGCTGGCGGCGATGTCTGGCCAGCCCCTCGGGACGCTTGGTCGTTTGCGTGCCGGGCTCACCGGGATCGCGCTGGCGGTCCCGGGCGTCGCGGCCTTGTCGTCCGGAATTGCGGCAATAGGTGCTGCAGTAGCCACGATCTCGGCACCTGTCTGGGGCACGTTCGCGGTGGTTGCGGCCGCAGTGGCCGCAGCTGGCATTGCCATCTGGCGGTATTGGGACCGGATCAGCGCGATCTTCACCGGCGTGGGTCAGGCGATCAGCGCAGCGCTGCAGCCGGGTCTCGATTGGGTTGGTGAAAAGCTGTCCTTTCTGACGCCGCTGGTCGATGGGTTCGGTGCAGCCTGGGATTGGGTGCGCGAAAAGCTGTCGGGTCTTGGCGAGTTGCTCTCGGGTCTGTTCACCCGCGAGACCCTGTCCGAGGAAGACATCGCCCGGATCACCGAACGGGCGCGGGAGGTGACCGAAAACATCATTGGCTGGTTTACTGGTATGCCTGCCAGGATCGGTGAGGCTGCTGGCGCATTGGTCGAGGCGGGTCGCGGCCTGATCCAGTCGATCTGGGACGGGGCCCGCGAGCGGTTTGGAGAATTCATCGACTGGGTTGCGGGCATTCCGGGGCGCATCATCGACGCGATTGGCAGCATTGATCTGTCCAGCCTGATCAGCTTTGGCGAGCCGCCGCGTTGGCTGCGCTGGATGATGGGGGAAGAGGAAGTCACGCCGCCAGAGATCCCGGCGCCACCGAGTCAGGCTGAATTTGATTTGTTGCCAACCGATCAAAGAGGGGCAGCAGAGACGCTGGCAGCGGCGCGGGCTGCCGGGGATCTGCCGACACCGCAATATCTGCAAGACCTGTCAGACTATGTCGCACACCTTCGCGGTGAAATGGCCGGGGTTCAGGCGCAGATCGACCAGATTGATCAAAACGGGCCGATGGGAGACAGCCTGGCCGCTCCCTTGCTGGCCAACCTTGGACGGTTGCAGGAAGAGCTGGTTGGGGTCGAAGCAGATCTCGACGCGGGTCGTGCCCGCGCGGATGAGGTGACAGAGGCACTGCGCATTCTCGGGGAAACGGAGACCACGCCGGAGATCGACACTGCCTCCATCGACCGAGCACTCACCCGCGTGCGGGCACTCCGCGCTGAAATGGCTGCCGCGGAAGGCAGTGCGGTTGCACGCGTGCCATCGGTGCCAGAGATTGACGGTGCCCGTGCAGGTGGTGGCCCGGTCAGCCGGGACGGCACCTATCTGGTGGGCGAGGAAGGGCCAGAGCTGGTCACGCCGTCCCGGTCGGGCTTCGTGAACACCTTCGGCGCAATCCAAGATGTGGTTGCCGCAATCCAGGGGCTTCCGTCAGCGGTTGCGGCTGTCCAGTCAATCGGGCCGCAGCTGGTCACACCACCGTCCGTCATGTCTGCGCCAGATGCAGTCGAGGGGCCAGCGCCGCGGGTCGGCACAGCGGATGAGGGCGATGCACCGGCGGCGGGACAAACGGCTCCGCGCGCCGCCTTCCCGAAGATCGATGTGCAGATCAGCATCGCGCCGACTATTCACACCACAGAGCGCGTCGATCCTGCGCAGCTCTCCCGCGACATCGGCGAGCAGATGCGCAGCGAACTGCGCGAAGCCTTCCGCGGCGTCTTTGCGGATACAGGCATGAGGTTTGCGTGATGCTGATGATGTT
>CAZPMV010000046.1:3676-15732 GCA_964587335.1 uncultured Anaerolineales bacterium | reverse complement strand
CCCGTAGACAGCACAGCTTCCTTCACGGCCCCAGTGGCCGTATTGCCGGCGAAGCCAGGTTCTGTCTCCACTATTCTCAGATCAACCGTCGTGGGCAACTCGATGGCAATCGGCTCGCCCTCATGGGCCTCCAGTTTCAGCACGAGATTCTCGGCCAGGTAGTTGACGGCATCGCCCAGCATCTTGGCTGAGAGAGCAGGTTGCTCGTACGTTTCCGTGTCCATGAAGTAGTACAGTTCTCCGTCGGTGTAGAGATACTGTACCGAGGAATGATCCAGCCGAACATCCTCCACCTTCTGGCCGGAGCCAAAGGTGCGGTCGATGGTCGCCCCGCTGCGCAGGTTGCGCAGCTTGGTGCGGATGATGGCCGGGCCGCGTGCCGGTTTGTGGTGTGAATACTCCAAGACGCGGAAGAGTTCCCCGTCCAGCTCAATGGTAACGCCTTTGCGCAGATGATGCACGGCGATCATGTTCGATCTTCTTCCTCCCGATCCTCCAATGTAGGGCCTCTATCTCAATGATAGGGGCGGACTCTGCTTCCCTTCCTTACTGTCCCCTTCCGCGTCTGGATTGACCAGACTATTGAGATTATACTTCAGAAGACCAAGGATGTCAACCAGCGAAGCCTTCGGAGTCTGCACTGTCCGCGTCTCGCGTCAGGTGCGCAGCTTAGCCATCAATCCACTGCGCTGCCGCCTGAGGCAGGTTGGCGAGGGGGCCACGGCGCACCGTGCATGCGGGCAGGGAATCGAGGAAGAACTGGCCGTAGGCCTTGGTCTGCAAACGGCGGTCAAGCACCACCACCACGCCGCGGTCGGTCTTGGAACGGATCAGACGCCCGAACCCTTGCCGGAAGCGCAGGATGGTCTCCGGCACCGAGTACTGGTAGAAAGGCTCGTCGAAGCTCTCGCTGCGGGCGGCGACGATAGGATCCGTGGGCACGGAGAAGGGCAGCCGTGCAATAGCCAGACAGCTCAGCGCTGGCCCCAGGACATCGATCCCCTCCCAGAAGCTGCGCGTGCCCAGTAGCGCTGCCTTTTCGAGTGTGCGGAAACTCTCCAGCAGTTGGGCCCGCGAACCGCCGCCCCCTTGCTCGAGCACGGTGATCCCTTCCTCGGCCAGGCGAGGCCCTATAGCCTTGGCTGTGCGGCGCAACTGGTTGTAGGACGTGAACAGGGCCAGCGTGCGCCCTCGGGTGGCGACGATCAGAGCGGCCAGCGTTCGCTCCACGGCCTGCTGGTACCCCCGTGCGTTCGGTTCAGGGATGTCAGTGGGCAGGTAGAGCAAGGTGGAGGCCTCGTAGTCGAAGGGCGAACCTACGGCTAAAGTGTCCGCCTCCCAGGCGTGAAGCCGTTCCTGGATGAAGTCGAAGTCACCCGCTGCGCGTAGCGTGGCGGAGGTGAGGATCACCGTCTCCTTGGGCATGAGGAGATACTTGTCCACAAGCGGGCCGATGTGCAAAGGGGCCACGTGCAGCGAAAGGCGCCGCCCTCGCTCCGGCGGGGCGATCTCCATCCAATAGATGGATGCCGCCGCGGGCTGGCTGACCAGCGCGCTGATCTGTGCCACCTGCTCCCTCACGTGTTGCGTCGCGTCTGCCAGGTTCTGCACCGTCTCTTCGTGATCAGGGATATCGTATTTGATCAACTCGTTGAGGCCGCCGGCGAGCTTCTGCAACCGATCCGTCAGACGGCGCAGGGTGTCGGCCGTGTTGTCCCAGGCGATCTCCACGCTGCTCCAGGCGGGCTGAATGCGCAAGCCCGACATGACGCGGATGCGCTGGTTGTAGGTGGTGCCGCTGCGCAGCAAGTCCTGGTCCTCCACGAAGTTGTGCATAGCGTCGAAGAACTCGACGACTTGCCTGTGGGCACGGCTCACCAGTGCCTGGACTGGCGTGACGTAGGCGGCCAGTTGAGTGCGGACCTCCACGGACAGTGCCTGCTGACAGCGTGCGAGCAGGTCGGGGAGCAGGCCACCGGGCAGGGCATCGCGCTGCGTGTACAATCTGCTCAGCAGGCGGGTCATCTGCCGCTCGTCGCTGGCGAAGCTGAGTTGCTGGGTGGTGGCGGCTTCCAGTTGGTGCGCCTCATCAACAATCAGGTGCTTGTACTCTGGCAGCACGCGGTTCTCCACCGCGACATCGGAGAGTAGCAGGGCGTGGTTGATGATGATCAGGTGGGCGTTCTCGGCTCGGCGGCGGGCCTGATAGAAGTAGCAGCGGCCTCGGTGGGCGTGCGAGCACTGATCGGGCCGACAGCTATCGTTGTTGGCCGCCACAGTCAGCCACACGGCCCTGTCGCGGGTACTGGGCAGGAAAAGCTCCGACCGGTCGCCGCTCTTGGTGGAGTGGAGCCATACGAGGACGCGAGCCAGCACGCTCAGCTCGCCCGGCGACAGATCGCGGCGGGAGCGCATGGCTGCCAGCCGCTGCAGGCAAATGTAGTTAGTGCGCCCTTTGAGCAGGGCGACCCGAACATTGTGAATGGGAGTCCCTTGCCCACCATCTTCTGCGTCCAGCACTGTCAGCACGTTGCGCAGGTCGGGGATGTCCTTGCCGAAAAGCTGATCCTGCAAGTTGATGGTGTTGGTGGAGATGACGACACGCGTGGAGTTCAGGACAGCGTAGTAGATGGCCGGCAGCAGATAGGCCAACGACTTGCCTACTCCCGTGCCAGCTTCGACCAGAAGTTGCCCCGCTCCGTCGAAGGCTTGTGCCACGGCGCGCAGCATATCCACCTGGGGGGGGCGATACTCGAAATGCGGGAAGTGTCGAGCGAAAACGCCCTCGGGCTCCAGCATCTGCGCCAGCGCGTCCTCGCCCAATGGCTGGGGAGTGATTGCCGGGTACAGCGGCTCTGCCTCCTCTTCTTCCCCAAAGAGAGGGCCGAGATCGTCTGCGGCTGCCTCCGTTCCTGGTCCAGCGTGCGCACGAGGTGCGACAAAAGCGCGCTGGCTGCGGTTCCGCTCGACCTCCTGGAAGAAGGGGCGCAGAGGCCAATTGCTGTTGGCCGCCAGCCGGTTGATTTCCCGGATCGTCTGCAGCGGCACCTCGGTCTCGGCGTAATGCATGAGGGCCAGCAGAAGAGCCTGCGTGGCGTGGGCGTCGTCCAGGGCGCGGTGCTGCTGGGAAAAGGAAATGCCGAAGTGAGCCACCAGCCGGCCGAGGCTGTAGCGGCCTTGCTTGGGCAGAAGGATACCAGCCAGTTCGAAGGTATCCAGGTGGGGGTTGTGGAAGTGCACCCCCTGCTGCCGCAGGAAGCCGAGGTCGAAGTCCACGCTGTGGCCGACAATGATCGTGCTTGAGTCGCCGATGAGGCGGCGTAAGGCCCCTGTCATGTCGGAAAGGGTCGGCGCGCTGGCCACCATCTGTGAGGTGATGCCCGTCAGTTGGGTGATACTGAAAGGGACGGGGCGGCGTGGATTGATGAGACTGGACCACTCGTCCAGCACCCGGCCGTCGTCGCGGAAGCGCACAGCGCCGATCTCGATAATGGCGTCTCGCTCGGCGTTGATGCCTGTTGTTTCCGTGTCCAGAGCAACGTAGATTTGGGTCATGTGTGTCCCACTTGACAAAGCCTCAGTTGTACGTAGGAAACCTGAAGGATCTTTCATTCGGCGACGACATTATACACCAAAGGGAGGAAGTGGACAAGGGAACAAGCGAACAAGCGAACAAGCGAACAAGGGTGGCACCCGTCCCCTTGTCTTCTTGTCTACTTGCCAACTGTCGTGGTATACTGTGACTGTGCATTGAGCCGCGGACTTCGCTGGCGGGTGATGGGCACAGTACCCATAGGAGCAACGTTTATGAACATCAGAGATACGGCCACGGCGGTGTTGGAGAACATTGGTCAGGTCATCGTCGGTAAGGAGGAGGTGGCGGAGCTGGCGCTGGTGGCGCTTCTCTGCGAAGGGCATGTGCTTATTGAGGACGTGCCAGGTATCGGCAAGACAACGCTGGCCAAGGCCATTGCCCGCAGCCTGGGCTGCGCTTTCTCTCGCATTCAGTTCACCCCCGACCTCTTGCCCTCGGACGTTACGGGTATCTCCTATTTCAACCAGAAGAGTCAGGAGTTCGAGTTTCGGGCCGGGCCGGTGGAGGCCCAGATCGTGTTGGCTGACGAGATCAACCGCGCCACGCCCCGCACGCAGAGCGCACTGCTGGAGGCCATGCAAGAACGGCAGGTCACCGTGGACGGCGTGACCCACCCGCTGCCGCGTCCCTTCCTTATCCTCGCCACTCAGAACCCTATCGAGCTGGAGGGCACCTTCCCCTTGCCCGAGGCGCAGATTGACCGCTTCCTGATGCAGGTGCGCATTGGCTATCCCGACGAGGAAGAGGAGAACGCCATCCTGTTGCGTTTTGAACATGAGGATCCGCTGGAGAGGCTGGAGCCTGTGGTGTCCAGCGACACGCTGCTGGAGATGCAGCAGGCGGTGAAGCACATCCGTGTGGAGAAGTCGGTGCGGGAGTATCTGGTGAAGGTGGTGCGGGCGACGCGGGAGCATCCCGCGGTGGACCTGGGGGTCAGCCCGCGGGGCACGCTGGCGCTGTACAAGACCTGCCAGTCGCTGGCCACCGTGCGGGGGCGCGATTTTGTCATGCCCGACGACGTCAAGTATCTGGCCCCCTGGGTGCTGACCCATCGCATCCACATCAATCCGCAGACGCGGCTGCGCGGCCGCACGTCGGAGGAAATCGTGGCCGAGATTGTGAGTGAAGTGCCGGTGCCGGTGGTGGATTGAAGGCTGAAGGGGAAATGACGGAAAGATGGAGCAGATCGGCAGACACGGTGGAGGGAGCGGGTGCCGCTCGAGCTGAAGAGCGTTCTCGTGAACGCCTCGCCTCTTTCTTCGCCGGCCGCCGGATGGTCATTGATGTTCAGAAACAAGAACAGTTCAGCGAAGCCTGGTTGGTGCTGGCGGCCATCCTCACCCTATTTGGCGTGGGTTTCCGCCGCCAGGGGCTGCTGCTCATCGCCCTGTCGTTGTTGACCATTGTCCTCGTCTCCTGGCCCTGGAACCGTTTGTCGCTGTGGGGCGTGAGCTATCGTCGCCTTTTCAGCGAGCGCCGCGCCTTCTGCGGTGAAACGGTGGAGGTGACCCTGTCTGTGGACAACCGCAAGTTCCTGCCGCTGAGCTGGCTGCGGGTGGAGGATACCTTTCCCACTGGCTTGCCGCTGGAGGGGGGCGAAGTGGTGGTCTCCGCGGGCAGCAACCTGGGCACGCTGAGCACGTTCTTCTCGTTGAACTGGTACGAGCGGCGGCGGCGTCGCTACCGGTTGCATTGTACGGAGCGCGGTTTCTATGCGTTTGGCCCTGTAACGCTGGAGTCGGGCGATCTGTTCGGGCTGTTCCGCTCCCGGAAACGGGAGCAGGAACAGGAATGGCTCATTGTCTACCCCAAAGTGATGCCGCTGGCCGAACTGGGCTTGCCAGCCAAGAACCCCTTCGGCGAGATCAGGGCGCAGAAGCGCATCTTCGAAGATCCCAGCCGCACGATAGGGGTGCGTGACTATCAGCCCCAGGATGGCCTCCGCCGCATCCATTGGAAGGCCACCGCCCGCCACCAGCGGTTGCAGGCCAGGGAGTACGAGCCGGCGACTTCCATCAAGCTGATCGTTTTCCTCAATGTGGCTACGCTGGCCAAACACTGGCAAGGGGTGATCCCTGAACTCTTGGAGAAGGCGGTGAGCGTGACCGCTTCCATAGCCAACTATGGCATCGCTCAGCGCTGGCCTGTGGGGGTGATTGCCAACGGGGCGTTGCCTCGCTCCGATCAGCCGATCAAGGTGCTGCCGGGCCGCAGTCCTGCGCAACTCGTGCGCATCCTGGAGGCGCTGGCGGCGGTGACCCCCTTCGCCACGTCCTCCATCGAAGCTTTGCTGAGAGCCGAGAGCCCGCGCCTGCCCTGGGGGGCGACGCTGGTGGTGGTCACAGCGATTATCACGGAGGAACTGGAGGCCACGCTGTTGCGATTGAAAGAGGTGGGACGGCGGCTGGTGCTCATCTCTCTGGGCCTGGAAGCGCCGGATGAGCAGCGGATGCCGGGCATCACTGTGTATTACCTGCCGCCCGACGCAACGGAGCTGGAGGTGCTGCCAGCCCTGACCTTGCGCCCACCCACGCCGGTCGAGGCCTGGGCCTCCCGCACACGCACCACGCATCACGTATCACGATGATCACCTCATCTCGTAAGGCCGTCGCCAAGTCAATAGCTCTGAACTGGCAACTGGAGACGCTGCTGCTCGCCCTGGCGGGCATGGAAATCTGCTGGTTCACGCCCCTCTTCCTGGCTTTCACCCGCAGTGCGTGGGTGTTTCCCCCGTACCTGGTGGCGCTGATGCTGTGGTTCCTGGTGTGGGGCATGATGCGTTTGGCCCTCTTCCTGGCCCAACGGCAGATTGGCTCTCCGCTATATGAACTGATCGTGATAGGCATGGTCGTCCTCAGCTCGCTGCTGGTGATCCGCCTCTATGTCTATTGGGGAACACCATGGCACGACTGGTCGTGGCTTCCAGCCACCGGACGATCGCTCACCCATCTCATCCAGGGTATCTCCGATGAGGTGATCGTGCTGGGCACGATGCTCTTCCTCTGGTGGCGGGCTATCAGCCTCAGCCAACAAGACCACAGTTTCCAGAGCGTTGGTTATGAGTTTCGCCGCAACGTGCTGTTGCTTATCGTCTCCATGCTGATCCTATCCTACCTTGTCGGCAGCGAGGTCGACGTTTTCGTTGCTCCATTTTTCTTCTGCTGTCTGCTCGCAGTGGCGCTGGCGCGAGTGAAGGACAAGAGCCAGGTCTCGGGGGGAATAGAGCGCCCCTTTGGCCCCCGCTGGCTGGCGATCTTGATCGCTGCCAGCTTGCTGGTACTGGGCCTGGGCTGGTTGCTGGGCCATGTCTATTCGGTGGAAGGGTTTGGCACGCTGCTGGCCTGGATGGATCCGTTCTTCGTCTGGATGGGCCGGGCGGCTGGCTGGTTGGTGGTGCAGTTCTTACGGCTTCTGGGCCCGCTAATGGAGTGGGTCATCAACACGCTCAACCGGCTCTTGGATGACAGGCTGTTTCAGGCTCCCCAGAGTGGGTCAGACGAGTTATTGAGACAGATGCAGGAGGAGGTGGGGGAGTACGGCGCACCGCCGGCCTGGGTGCTCTTCCTGGGCCGTTACCTCTGCCCAACGCTGATCGTCGTGGCTGCCTTGCTGCTCATCGTCGTCTGGTTGGAGCGGCGCCGGCGCTGGCGGCGCCGCGTGGTCGAAGATGAGAGAGAGTCGCTGTGGGAAGAAGCGGGGACGGGGCTGGAGCCAGGCGGCCTGCTGCAGCAAGCGTGGGAGCGACTGCGAGAACTGGTGGGGCAGGTGGGGCGGTTCGGCATCGGGCGGCGGCTGTACGCGGCCATCTCCGTGCGCTACATTTACGCCAACGTCATTCGCCTGGCCGAGCGGCGCGGTGTCCCCCGTCCGCCGGCGAAAACCCCCAACGAGTTCCTGCCCATGCTGGTGCAGGCCTTTCCAGAAAACGAGGCCGATCTGGAGCGGCTGACCGAGGCATATGTCAAAGTGCACTATGGCGAGTTGCCTGCTGATCACCAGGAGTTGGATGAACTGCGCGCTTGCTGGGAGAGGCTGCGCGGAGCGGCGGCCGCTCGTCGTCTCGATCAAGAGGGTCACCTTCGATGGATGAAACCGCCTGGAGGTGTAGACGCTGGTGGTAGCGATTGAGGGAACGCTGCCCGCGGCCTCAGAGAGGGTGAGCTGTCCAGCACTCGGCGGACGACTTGACCTGTCGAGTGCTCCGTGCTACAATACTCCCAAGGTATGGGAGGTTCGTTACTAAAAAGCACATCTTCCACCGTACCGCTGGTGCATGAGACGCCGGATTTCCGGCGGGTGGCGGCGGAGTTGCGGGAGTGTTTGGCGGGGAGGAGTTGGGCGTGACCAAGTATGTCTTCGTGACCGGCGGTGTGGTCAGTTCCGTGGGCAAAGGGGTGACCGCTGCCTCCATCGGACGTATCCTGAAGAGCCGGGGCATCTCCGTGACCATCCAGAAGCTGGATCCCTACATCAACGTGGATCCGGGGACGATGAGCCCCTATCAGCATGGTGAGGTGTTCGTCACCGCCGATGGAGCAGAGACCGACCTCGACCTGGGCCACTACGAGAGGTTCATTGACGAACCGCTGACCGAGGCCAGCAACGTTACCACTGGACAGATCTACGCCGAGGTGATCGCCAAGGAGCGGCGGGGCGACTACCTCGGCGGTACGATCCAGGTGATCCCCCACATCACCAACGAGATCAAGCGGCGCATTGGCCGGGCGGCCCGGCAGAGCGGTGCGGAGGTGGCCATTGTCGAGATCGGGGGCACGGTGGGCGATATCGAGGGTCTGCCCTTCCTGGAGGCCATCCGCCAGATGCGCAAAGACGTCGGGTTCAACAACACCGTCTACATACACCTGACGTTGCTCCCCTACATCTCGTCCACCGGTGAACTGAAGACCAAGCCCACTCAACACAGCGTGCGCGAACTGCGTGGCATCGGCATCCAGCCCGATGTCATCATCTGCCGCGCCGACTATCCGGTGGACGAACCACTCAAAGAAAAGATCTCCCTCTTCTGCGACGTGGAGAAGAGGGCTGTCGTGCCGTTGGTTACCACGCCTGTCATCTACGAAGTGCCATTGGTGCTGGAGGAGGCTCGGCTGGGCGATTTCCTCGTTGAGCGACTGGGCCTGGCGGCCACCAAGCCGGATCTGAGTGAATGGCGGACATTGGTGGCAGAGATCAAACGGCGCAGGGAGCCCCTGCCCATCGCCCTGGTGGGGAAGTACGTGGAGTTACAGGACGCTTACATCAGCGTGCGGGAGGCGCTGTACCACGCCGGCATTGCCCTAGACCGGCAGGTGGATATCGAGTGGATCAACTCCGAGGACTTGGAGCGAGGGCGGGATGTGGAGCGATTGGACAGGGTGGCGGGCATCGTCGTGCCCGGTGGCTTCGGCTATCGGGGCATCGAGGGCAAGATCGTCGCTGCCCGCCATGCCCGCGAGCATTGCGTCCCCTACCTGGGCCTTTGCCTGGGCCTGCAGGTGATGGTCATTGAGCTAGCCCGCCACCTCGTAGGCAGCGACGAGCCTAACTCCACCGAATTCAACATCGCCACCCAGTACCCTGTCATTGACCTGATGCCCGAACAGCGGGACATCAGTGACATGGGGGGCACGATGCGCTTGGGCGTCTATCCGTGCATGTTGGCGCCGGGCACGCGGTCAGCGCAGGCCTACGGCACTGAGCAAGTGGAAGGTCGCCACCGTCACCGTTTCGAGGTCAACAATGCCTACCGCGAGCTGCTGGCGGAAGCGGGGATGGTCTTCTCCGGCCTCTCGCCCGATGGGCGGCTGGTGGAGGTTGTGGAGTTGGCCGATCACCCCTGGATGCTGGGCACGCAGTTCCATCCCGAGTTCCAGTCTCGGCCCAACAGGCCACATCCGCTTTTCCGGGCCTTCTTGGCTGCGGCCATTGCCTACCGTGGGGAGAAGGCTGGTGGAGCATAGGGCGTGAAATGTGTTGCGTATTGTGTGTGGGGTGATACCGAATAGGCGGCGCGCAACACGGCCTGGCATGCAACCTCGTGCTGGCAGTCTGCAAAGATGAGCTTTCTGTGGTATAATCTCGTACCAGGAACTTGTTGCCGCAGGTGCGGCGTGGAGTTCTGAAAACAGAAGGAGGTCAGATGTCTGGACACTCAAAATGGTCTACCATCAAGAGGAAGAAAGGGGCCGCCGATCACAAGCGGGGGATGCTCTTCACCAAACTGGCTCGCGAGATTCAGATCGCTGCGCGGGAGGGTGCGGACCAGGATGTGAATTTCAAGCTTCGCCTGGTGATTGACAAGGCGAAGTCCATGAACATGCCCAAAGACAACATCGAGCGGGCAATCCGGCGCGGCGCGGGGCTGGAGAAAGGCGAAGTCATTGAGGAGGTGATGTACGAGGGGTATGGCCCTCATGGCGTGGCGCTGCTGGTGCAGGTGGTCACCGACAACCGCAATCGGGCAGTGGCTGAAGTGCGTCATCTGTTCAACCGCACCGGGGGCAGCCTGGGGGAGCAGGGCTGCGTGGCTTGGCAGTTCCAGCCTCGTGGCTACATCACCGTCGTTCCTGGCGACCACGATCCTTTTGATCTGTTCGAGTGGGCAGTCGAGGCGGGCGCTGAGGACGTCGAGATCGGCGAGGACCTGGTGGAGGTGTTCACGGCCGTCGAAGATTCCAAGGCAGTGCGGGATGCGCTGGCGGAGCATGGCGTGAAACCAGAATCGGCCGAGATCTCCTGGATTCCCTCCAATACCATCTCGCTGGAGGCCAAGCAAGCCTTCCAGAACATGAATCTGATCAACGGCCTGGAAGAGCTAGAGGACGTGGCCCAGGTGTACTCCAATCTTGACATAACAGACGAGATCATCGCTCAGTTTGAGGCCGTGGCGTAGAGGGCGAGGCGTGGAGAGGGAGTGACAGGGAGATTAAGGAGAGCGGGAGAGCGGGAGAACTTTCTCCTTGTTCCCTGGTCTCTATGTCGCCTTGTCTCTCCAGTTGCTATCCCACCTGAGGGTCATGTGACCCAAGTATAGACTGGCTCAAACAGGGGGTGAACGCATTGGAGGGGGCATGTTGGTTCTGGGCATAGATCCCGGCACGGCCATCACCGGCTTCGGGCTGGTGCGGGAGGAGGATGACGGTGAGTTGGTGATGATCGCTTGCGGCGCCATCACCACCCCCGCCAGTCAGCCCATGTCCGAACGATTGGCGACCATCTACGAACGGCTTTCTGCGCTGATCGCCGAGCATCAGCCGCAAACGGTGGCCGTGGAGCAGATTTTCTTCAGCCGCAACGTGCGCACCGCCATGGCCGTGGGGCAGGCCAAGGGAGTGGTGCTGCTGGCCGCCGCCCATGCCGAGCTCTCGGTTCACGAATACACGCCGCTACAGGTGAAGCAGGCCATCGTGGGCTACGGCAGAGCAGAGAAGGCACAGGTGCAGGAGATGGTGCGCTTGGTGTTGAGGCTGGATACGGCGCCGCAGCCAGACGATGCGGCCGACGCTGTGGCCGTGGCGGTGTGTCACCTGCATTCCGCCCGTCTGCTCGATTTGCTCGCCAGCCAGGAGGAGTGAGAGGCGGTGATTGCCAGATTGCAGGGGCGGGTAGCCGCCCGAGACAAGGATAGCCTGATTGTGGAAGTGAATGGCCTGGGGTTTCGGGTGCTGGTGCCTGCTCCGGTGCTGGCTGTGGCTCAGGTCGGCGAGCCGGTGGCGCTCTTCACCTACCTGCACGTGCGGGAAAACGAGCTGACTCTCTACGGCTGCGGCAGCGAGGAGGAGTTGGCGTTGTTCCAGCAGCTTCTCTCCGTGTCTGGCGTGGGCCCCAAGGTGACGCTGGCTCTGCTCTCGGCCATGTCGCCTGATGCGCTGCGTCTGGCCATCGGCCAGGAGCAGCCAGAGTTGCTGTCCCGCGTGCCCGGCATCGGCAAGCGGACGGCAGAGAAGATCATCTTCCATTTGAAGGACAAGATACCGGTGGAGGCGGTGCCGGAGGGGCTGGCAGCGCTGACCGAGGCGGATACCGAGGTGATTGACGCGCTGACCAGCCTGGGCTACAGCATCGTGGAGGCCCAGAGGGCGGTGCAAAGCGTGCCGCGGGAGGTCACGGAAGTCGAGGAGCGGCTGCGGCTGGCGCTGGCCTACTTCGTCAAGCCGTGAGGAAGAACCATTCCAGCGCGCTGTGGACTACGTCCTCAAGAAGAAAGCTGAGCTCTATCAGCGGTTGGCGTGATGCGCTACCTCACTCTCAACGCAGGCACGCCCTCGATTTGACAAACCCAAGCCCCTGTGTTACCATCACTGCCACAATTGAATACACTGGACACTCTTATCCAGAGGGGGGGAGGGATCGGCCCTGTGAACCCCCGGCAACCAGGGTGGTCTGGTAGTCGCATGACTGTTGCAACCAATGACTGAGCGACTATCTTGACCAAACGACTAAGCGACCAATTGACCAACCC
>CAZPMV010000046.1:0-3576 GCA_964587335.1 uncultured Anaerolineales bacterium | reverse complement strand
CAGCGCAAGCTGCCGCTGGCATTCGAAATCGCCGAATACGATGATTATGGGGCGGTGGCGGAAGCGATCGCGACCATGGTCATCCGCGGCGCGCCGGCCATCGGCGCGGCAGGCGGCTACGGCATGGCTCTGGCGGCACGGCAGAGTCAGGCCAAGACGCCGCGGGATCTGCTGGCTGATCTGGAAACGGCCAAAGCGATGCTCGACGCGGCGCGGCCCACCGCGGTCAATTTGACCTGGTCCACGGAGCGGGTGCTGCGCCGGGCGCGACAGTCAAAGCATCCTGAAGTCTGGAAGGTAGCTAACGCGGTTCTGGCGGAGGCGGAGCGCATTGCCGATGAGGATGTGGAGATCAACCGCCGCATGGGCGCGCATGGCGCGGCCATCATCCCCATCGTCCCCGATAGAGCGAACATCTTGCATCACTGCAACACGGGTTCGCTGGCGACGGTGGACTACGGCACGGCGCTGGGCGTGGTGCGGGCCGCCGCTGAGCAGGGGAAGCAGGTGCACGTCTGGGTAGACGAGACGCGACCCCGGTTGCAGGGAGCCCGGCTCACCGCCTGGGAGTTGATGCGCGACGGCATCCCCATGACGCTCATCGCCGACAACGCCGCCGGCCACCTCATGCGCACGGGACAGGTGGATGTGGTGCTGTTCGGCGCCGACCGGGTGGCGGCCAACGGTGACGTGGCCAACAAGATCGGCAGCTACAAGCTGGCCGTCTGCGCTCAGGAGAACGGCATTCCCCGCTACTCCGTGGTGCCCACTTCGACGATTGACCTCAGCCTGCCCAACGGCGACGCCATACCCATTGAGGAGCGAGGCTGGGAGGAAGTGGCCTGCTTCGGCGGCACGCAGGTGGCCCCCGATGGCGTGCCGGTCTACAATCCAGCCTTCGACGTGACGCCGCACCGCTACCTGACGGGCATCATCACGGAGGAGGGCATCTGCTATCCGCCTTTTGTCGAGAGTTTGCGGCAGGCCAAGGAGCGGGCCGAGGCGAGGATCAGAGAGAGCTAGGGTAGGGTGGAAGGAGTACTGTACTGCGCCGATTGCCGCTGTATGGACATGGTGCAGGATGAGGTGCTGTTGCCCATTTGCCCCACGTACATTGCGAATGTAGCATATAGGTTGAAACAGCGAGATAGCTCTGTTTCTGCAACAAGCTAGCCATCCCGGGGTCGTGACAATGACTAAGACCGAAACGCTGTCGTTTGGAACAGGGAGGAGAGAGTCTCACGACTCCTCAGCCTTCTACAACAGGAGATTGTATGAAGGAGTTGTCGGGGAACCGGCTTCCTTGGACGAGCTGCTGCGTGTCCATGTCCCGGAACCAGGAGAATGGGCGGATCGGGTATACTGCCACACATCCGAGGACATGAGTATGATTCCTGACAATTCAGTGGCCTTGGCATTCACATCACCTCCCTACAATGTAGGCAAAGACTATGACGACGACATGGGCTTGGAGGCATATCTGGGTTTTATTCGTACCGTTGCACAAGAGGTCTACCGGGTATTGAGACCTGGCGGTCGATACGTCATTAACGTCGCCAATCTTGGACGCAAGCCTTACATTCCACTCCACGCGTGTTTCTATGATGTTCATATGGATGTTGGCTTCTTGCCCATGGGCGAAATCATCTGGCAGAAAGCACGCGGAGCAAGTGGCAGTTGTGCCTGGGGTAGCTGGCTGAGTGCGAAGGCGCCACGTCTTAGAGACATCCATGAGTACTTGCTCGTGTTTGCCAAGGAGTGCTATTCTAGACCAGATACTGGGGTATCAGACATCGACCGAGATGAGTTCATGAGTTCCACGTTGTCAGTGTGGGAGATTCCGCCCGAGTCGGCAAAGCGAGTTGGGCATCCTGCGCCGTTTCCAATCGAGCTGGCACAAGCGGTGATCAAGCTCTATTCGTATGTTGGCGATGTTGTGCTGGATCCGTTTGTGGGGTCCGGTACGACGTGTCTGGCCGCTGTGCTGAATGATCGGCATTATGTGGGGTTTGACATTGTACGGGAGTACTGCGAGCTGGCGGAGGCCAGTATAGCTGAAGCAAAGGCGGCGAAAGATGTAGGTGTAACACTCTCAGAGAGGAGACCTTCCGTGGCGCGTGTGAAGACGGAGACTACCGAACTGGCCATGGCGTTTGGCATTCTTGGGATCGATAATCCGCTGCGGCTTTCGGACGAGGAGATAGCACGGTGTTTTCAGGGCACATTGCTCCCGAGCAAATACGAGCGGTTCCGAGGCGAGTTCGCGGGATCTAAGCATCAAGGGCTCTACCACAGATTGTACAGGTTGGGTCTGGCTCTCCGCAAGGGGTATCCGCTGTTCGGGAATGTGGCGGAGCTTGAATGGTATGGGCCGCGCCCACAGGCAAAAACCACGACAGCGTCGATCGACTTGATGGTCGCCAACACACCTGTGTCTGTGAAAGCTGGAAGCAACGTGGTCAGGAACTTCTCGCCGTACAATCTGTTCATCAGTCTCCCACAGGGAAGCGCAGAAGCTCAGAATGCAGACCACTGGTATCTCCAGCATGCCCCGTCGGAGTATCAAGAACTGCATAGTCTCGTGCGGTCTGCCGGCCTGATGAATCTGCCTCCAGAGGCCGTCACCTTTGAGCAGGAGGCTACAAGGCAGGAGCGCAAGATGGTGCAGGAGACGATCAGGGGGCTTCCACGTGACATGGCGACAAGGTTTCAAGAGCTCTATCTCAACGTATGCTATGAAGTGGCGGAAAGATCGGCGGAACTGTTCAACGACAACCTTCGAGGATCGCTAGAAGGCAAGACGCGGAGCGCGGTGCTCGAGGGCATTGTTCGGCACTTCTTCAGAATGGATGTGGGGGAGTACATTCTGGCAGGCATAGAGGCTGGCAAGCCTTTCGCTGTTGTTGTTCCACAACTGACAAAGTGGAAGTCAGATTGGAGGATTATGAGAGTTGAAGCAGTGCCCAATCTTAAGCGAAAGCAAAGTGTTGTGGACATACTGGTCACTTACAAGTCACAGGCCGACAAAACGACTACCAGCTCTAAGTTCCACGTGCAGATTCGCTGGAGCCATGGCAAGTTCTGTGGAAATCCAGAGGCCAAGCTCTACAAGAACTTCTTATGGCAAGACGTTGCGTTCTTTGCCTCAGTGCTCTAGGTGCTAGATCCCTTCATGGGCAGCGGCAGCACCGCTCTGGCGGCGCGGCGCGAAGGCCGCCGTTGCGTCGGCTACGAGATTTCGGCGGAGTATTGTGAGCTGGCGAAGGCGAGATTGAAGGAATTGGAGGGGACTGAGGAAACTGACGGGTCTGAGGGGAAGGAAAGGGAATGAGGGAAAGAAGAGAAAGGAAGGGGATGCTCGGATCTGAGTTGCGATGGCTGCCTATGTCGGTGGGGAGTGTGCCGCATGCGGACCCGCAGAGAGGTTGCGAGGTGGTGCTGGAGCATTTCCCGCAGTTGCCCACCTGGCCGCAACTGCCGCGGCGGACGTTTTTGGAGAATATGTACGTGCAGTTCAGCGAGCGGTTCCCTGGCGTGGTGCTGGATATGGAGGCCGAGCGCATTCTCGTGGATCGC
>CAZPMV010000045.1:7635-15803 GCA_964587335.1 uncultured Anaerolineales bacterium | reverse complement strand
GTCTCCTTGTCCCGACCCGGCTCAAACCGGGCCACGAAACGGTCGCCATACAGGATCGGCAGCACGTAGTAGCCATAGCGTCGCTCGGCGACTGGCTTGTAGACTTCCCAGCGGTAGTGAAAGTCAAATAGCTCTTCAACAAAACGCCGGTCCCAAAGCAGGTTGTCCAGAGGAGCCACAACGACGGCCCGTGGCGGCTGTTCGTCAGAGTGTAGCGTTTTCTCAAGCGTTTCCCTGTCTTCGCTCCTCATGTAGAGGGGATGGCCCATGCCGTCTACGCTTACCTCCAGCGCTTTGCCGTCTGCGACAAGGCGTGCCAGGGCTGCCCGGCGCTCCTTGCTCTTGATTCTGGGCATGCCCAGCCAGCCCTCGCCAGCCTTGCCCCACAGCAAGCCCACAGCGCCAATGCGCCGCAGCACGCGCCAATCGGCGTACTGCTCCTCTGTCTCATTCGGGTCGGGCGCCGACAGTAGCTCCTCGGCGATGTGGCGGCTGGCGAGGTCGTACACCTTTCGAGTGTGTACCTTGTGATGGACGACCAGCTCACCCCAGTGGTACATGCTCTCCAAGGCAGCCCGCGCCAGCCGCGTGGGCCCCCATGACCACTCCACCTTTTCATGGAAATCCAGGTCGGCGGAGGAGAGAGGCCCTCGTTCTTCGATGGCCCTGCGAACCTGAGGCACGATGGATATAACGGCATCCGGACTCTTGCCCGGGCTACGCCTGATCGCTTCCCTGCGACGGCGGAAGTAGGGCCAGTCCTCCACGCTGTAGACGGACATCATCTTGTCGAATCCATCCACAAGCTTCCTGTCTCCGTAGAGCAGCTCTTGCAGCATCGTTGGTCGAAAGTCCGAAACCCGGGCTTGCAGCACCAACTGCGGGTTGTTGCCAACGATGTTCAGGGGATCGAACTGGATGCATCCCAGGCGACGGATGTGCTCCAGGATGCCCTGCTTGCCTTCCAGTTGCTGGGGCGGCCACAGCCTCTGGTGGCTGAGGATGAACCGTCGAGCCTCCCGGTTGGTGAGGTTGAGCGTTTTCATAGGCATTTGCGGCATTTACATCGGCATTTGCATCGCATTCCCTACCGCCCATCCCCTCTGTGGGAAAAGCCGTGTCTGGCCAGCCTCTCTCCCCCACTCCAGTACTCCCCGGTGACGTAGACCAGCATGTCCAGCCTGTCGGTCATGATCTCCCCGGCCTCATCGAGAACGCTTTCGTCCACGTGCATGGCCACCACCTGGCCGAGGAAGAGATCGTGATCGCCAATCGTGTGGATGTCCAGCACTTTGCATTCCAGGTTGACCGGGCATTCAGCGATCAGGGGCGGACGGACCTCGTCGGCGGGCAGGGGAGTCAGCCCGAAAGCGGCGAACTTGTCCACACCGCTGCGGCCGGACACCGAGCCGCAGCCATCCACGGCGGCTAGCAGGCGCGCGGGCGGGAGATTGATGACGTATTCCCGCGTCTCCGAGATCAGGCCGTGAGAGTAGGTGGCCGGCCTTATGGCAATCCCCACGATCACAGGCTTCCTGATGCTGATGTTGAACACTTCGCCCAGCGTGATGATATTGGCGATGCCTTCTTTGTCCACCGACGTGATCAGTGCTGCCGGAGATGGATAGACCGGCCGATACGGTTGGAGCCTGGTCTTTTTCATCACAGTTTCACAATATCCTTCACGCTGTCCTTCACAATGTCCTTCAATCGCCCCGACCTCGCCCCCGCGGGATCCACTCCGTTGGGTCGTTCCAGTCCCTTGCCTTCCAGCGCATCTTCTGCGGCCGCACGAGATGGATGATGTCCTTGAAGAAAGCCAGTCGCTCTGCGTCGGTCATTGGCGTGAACGATTCGGCAATGGCCAGGTTCTGCTCCAGTTGGGCCATGGTCTCCATGCCCACAACCACCGTGCTGACGGGCAGGCTGAAGGCGTAGCGCAGCGAGCGCTGCACTTCGTGGGTCAGACTGCCCAATCCCAGCACTTTCATGCCTATGGTGGCTACCCCGTTGGCGTTGGCGATGGGCAGGAACTCCTCGGCGAAGCTGAGGATGAAGTGATCCAACGCCGACAGGGCAATGAGACTGCTATCGAAGGGGAAACGACGAAGCGCCTCGACCAGGATCTGCGGATCAGAGTGGCTACTGATGCTGATGTAGCGCACCAATCCCTCATCACGAGCCTGCACGGCAGCATCCAGCGCGCCGCCTTTGCCGGTGAACGCATCCAGCCGGGCGTAGTCCCACACGTTGTGCAGCCGCCACTCGTTGACGTAGTCGGTCTGCAAGCGGGTCAAACTCTGCTCCAGTTGGCGACGAGCGCCATCGCCGGAGGTGTCCCAGGTCTTGGTGGCGATCCACATCTCTGACCGGCGGTGTTTGACCACCTTGCCCATCCGGGTCTCGGCCTGTCCCCTGGAATATATCCAGGCGGTATCGAAGTAGCGGATGCCTCGGTCTATGGCGGTATTGACGATCTCAATCGCTTCTTCTTCCGTGCAGTTGTGCTCATCCACAATCCGTTGCCCGCCAAAGCTCAGGATGGGGAATGATTCTCCGGTGCTGCCAAATGGTCTGGTCTCCATGCTGGTCTCCCTATGGTGGAACTCTCCCCCCCGCGCTACTGTCAGCGGGGGGATGTAGATCGCCAAATCATGTCATGTCCTGGAACAGGTCGCGCTTGCGGAAGCGAGCCGTCAGAAAGCGCCCCATCAGCTTGCCTGTGGTCAACCATTTGAAGCGTGCGCCGTTCCTTTTGTTCGCCAACGCTTTTCCGGCAAGCCACGGCGTGACCGTTTCCACGTGGTCGGCCAGGATATTGAAGATGCGCTTGGCACGCTCCCACTCTTCTGGACGATCCTCGTACTGGTGCGTCAGAAAGTGGGTCACGACCATCCCTGGAGAGAGTGCACCTACAATGATTGGGGTTCCCCTGGTCTCCTGAGCCCAACTATCTGTGAGATAGCGCAGCCCTGCTTTTGTGCTTCCGTAGAGGGTCAGTCCTGCGACCCTGCGGCCATCGCTGCCCAAACCCTCCATGTTGTACAGGCTTCCGAAGCACTGCTCCCGCATGCCGCGGAGGGCGACTCTGCCTCCGTGCAGGGCGCCGATCAAGTTGACATCCACGACGGCTTTCAACTCTTCCGGCGGGTGCTCCCAGAAATCAGTCTGGGCGTGGCCAATGCCGGCATTGTTGATCCAGATGTCTATCTGGCCGAAGTGGGCCTGGGCTGCGTCCCACAGAGCCTGCACCTGCGCGTACTGCGTCACGTCGCAGGGATGGCCCAAGATGTTGTCCGCTCCGTGCTTCACCGATAGGGTCTCGACAGCTTGGCCTACCCTGTCCTGGGAGCGACCACTGACGGTGACGCGACAGCCCAGGGCCAGGAATGAATCCGCCAGGCCATAGCCGATGCCGCGGGTGCTGCCGGTGATCACGATGGTCTTCATGCGCAGATCTCCTGTGCCCGATTCACGCCGCTTGCAAAGCGCTACATTCCTGCCATGGATCATGGATACTACTCCTCAGCAGCGATGGGTGCAAAACGTGCCTGGAAGAAACGCAGGACCTTCGGCTCGTAGACCATTCTGAGGCCGGTGGTCTCCTTGCGGGCGTCGTACACTGTCCTGATCGCTTCCGCCACCACGTCCATGTGCGCCTGAGTATAGACGCGGCGCGGGATGGCCAACCGTGTCAATTCCAGCGCCGGATAGCGGTGATCGCCGGTCTTGGGATCGCGACCGGCGCTGACGATGCCTCGCTCCATGCCACGAACCCCCGAATCCAGGTAGAGCTGTGCGGTCAGGGTCTGGGCCGGGAACTGATCCTGGGGGATGTGGGGGTAGAACCCTTTGGCGTCCAAGAAGATGGCGTGTCCGCCCACAGGTTGCACGATGGGGATGTCCCAATCGAGCAGCAAGTCGCCAAGATAGAGCACCTGGCCCACGCGGGAGTGCACATGGTCGTCCTGTACGGCTTCGGCGATGCCGATGGCCAAGGCTTCCATGTCACGCCCTGCCATGCCACCGTAGGTGTGGAGACCCTCGTAGACCACAACCATGTTGCGAAGCGCATCGAACAGGTCGTAGTCGTTGACGGCCAGCCAGCCACCGATGTTGACCAGGTTGTCTTTCTTGGCGCTCATCCAGGCGCCGTCGGTGTAGCTGCAGAATTCCTTGAGGATGGCAGCGATGGGCTGATCGGCGTAGCCCTCCTCTCGTTGCTGGATGAAGAAACCGTTCTCGACCATGCGGGTGGCGTCCAGGTAGATGGAAATGCCGTGGCGATCGCACAGCGCCCGCAGTGCCCGCACGTTGGCCATGCTCACCGGCTGGCCTCCGGCCATGTTCACCGTGCCCGCCAGGCTGACGTAGGCGATGTTCTCGGCGCCCACTCGCTTGATGAGGGACCGCAGCTTGTCCAGGTCTATGTCGCCTTTGAAGGGGTGCAGGCTGCTGGGATCATGGGCCTCGTCTATGATCACGTCCACAAAGGTGCCGCCAGCCAGTTCCTGGTGCAGGCGTGTGGTGGTGAAGTACATGTTGCCGGGCACATGCTGGCCGGGCTTGATCACCGTCTGGCTGATCAGGTGCTCGGCGCCGCGGCCCTGGTGGGTGGGCACCATGTGGCGGTAGCCGTAGTAGGTCTGCACTGCCTCTTCCAGATGATAGAAGTTCCTGCTGCCGGCATAAGCCTCGTCGCCCATCATTATGCCGGCCCACTGCCGATCACTCATGGCGCCGGTGCCGCTGTCCGTGAGCAGGTCAATGTAGACGTCGGCAGAGCGCAGCAGGAAGGTGTTGTAGCCCCCCTCTTTCAGCGCTTCCGCTCGCTGCTCCCTGCTGATGACATGGATGGGCTCGACCATCTTGATCTTCCAGGGCTCGGCCCAGGAACGGCGGCCAAACTGTTGGCCCATGGTTCTAAGTGCTGATTTGCTCATGTTGCTCCTCCTCGTAAGACGGTTGGACAAGACGGTTGGACAAAGTGATGTGTTTCTATTTCCCTCTGCTGCGTGAAAGCAGCCAGATGGGCATTCTCGCCTGCCATCGGCAGGCAGGTGATCAGGTTGTCTTTCTCCAGGTCAGGGTCGTAGGTAGAATAGCTCAAGGTGGGACGACCACCGGCGACGCGTCCCATTCCCAGGGCCCAGGGGGCGGGTCCAGCGCTGATGGTAGGGACGAACCAGGTCGAACTGGGGGAACAACAGCAAGCGAGCTAATGGACACCTGGAATTTCTCTTCGGAGAGCCTGGCCAGTTCCTGCTGTGCGAGGGACGGGTTCTCTCGTTTCTGCTTCCGCAGCCAGGCCTGATGCTCGGGCGTCGCCTTGTAGGGGGGACTGTGGCGACGGTCAGCGCGTGTCTCCCAGCAGGAACCTCCCTGGCGGTGGCGATGGCACAACTCGGGAAGGTAGTTCCGACTGTGGGAAAGCCCCAGTTCTCGATGGAGGTCTTCAATGTAATCTCCCTGGGTTCTCTCCCTGGTCGAGGCGTTGGGGAAGTTGCTCCTGAGTGTGAGCTGGACTGAGCCGACGAATAGCATAGCCGTCAGTGGGTTCTCTCGTCGGTCGAGATAGCCCATGATACTCCAGATGTGCCGATTTGGCAAGATCCTATGCCTATCTCGTCAATGGAGTGCAGGACAACGTCCGCGTGCGTGGCAAGCAGCCGCCGGTCGCCCATGCCGCTGAGCACGGCCGCGCTGAGCCCCGCGCCGGCCTGCCGGGCCATCGTCAGATCGGCTACTGTATCGCCCACGACGGCCGTGCGGGCGGGGTCCACGCCTAGTCGCTCACAGGCGGCCAGCAACATGTCGGGGGCGGGCTTCCAGTCCAATCCGTCATCGCCGCAGACCAGGTGATCCACCAGGTGAGCGATCCCCATAATGCGCAGGATCTCCTCAGTCCCTTCCCGCTGATCGGTGGTAACCACGGCCACACGCACGCCAGAGCCTCGCAGCCGCTTCAGCAGCCCGGCCACATCACCCGTAGCACGAACCAAGCTGGTCGGTGGCAGGTCAGCGAGCGTGCGCTCAAAGGCCGCTTGGGCATGCTGCTTGGCTTCAGGCCAGGGGACGCCGTGACGGTAGAGGACAGCAGCGGCGACGGTTTGGAGTTGCCCTTCGCGGGCGCTGACCAACGGGCTCTGCGGCAGTGTGCGCTGCCGCTGTGGGTCGTATCCCAACGAGCGGAAGAGCTCCAGACACAACCCCTCGTCGCCTGCATCCGCGGCCAGCCGCTCCACCCAGGCCACGGTCAGGCGGCCCCACATGGACTCGAAGTCCGTCAGCGTGCCGTCCTTGTCGAAGACCACCAGGTCAGCGTCGAAGAGGAGAGGACCAAAGGAGAGCAAAGCCATGATGAGTCTTGCCTGTCAGGACTGACGATCACCGCGACACCGGCGAAGGACGAAAGATGAGTGACGAAAGACGAATGACGAACCTTCGTCGTCCGTCATTGCTCGTTCGTCCTCCGGAGTTCGGACGACAACTCCTCAAAGGTCAGCACCTGCCGCTCATGCTGAGTCCGCCACTTGACCTCCACGCCCCCCTGTTTGCGCGAGCGGGAACTGACCGTTACCCGCAGCGGCAAGCCGATGAGGTCAGCGTCGTTGAACTTCACCCCTGCGCTGCTCTTCCGGTCGTCGTACAGGACGGTGTAACCTTGCATCCGCAGCTCACGATAGAGCCCTTCGGCCTGTTCCGCCACGTCGGGCTTGTTCAGGTTCAGGCCCAGCAGGTAGACCTGATAGGGCGCACACGCGAGTGGCCAAACGATGCCCTGTTCGTCGTGGTGGGTCTCGATGACCGCCAGCAGCAGCCGATCCAGGCCCAGGCTGTAGCTGGCCAACAACAGCGGCTGCGCCCGTCCCTGCGCATCGAGGAAACGCACGTCCATCGGTTCGCTCAGGCCGCTGCCCATCATCTCCGCACGGGCCAATTCGATGCCCGGCTGTAGGTATAACGTGCCGCCGCAGTGTGGGCAGCGGTCGCCTTCCTCCACACGGGCCAGGTCAGCGACCAGATCGATCTGGAAATCACGAGGCGCGTTGACGTTGAGGAGGTGGTAGTCTGCCTTGTTGGCTCCAGCCACCAGATTGCGGGCTGCGGCCACGCTGCGGTCGGTGATCACCCGTGCGCCCTGCAAGCCTATCGGAGAGCCGTAGCCCCCCACCGTGCCCACGGCGGTCAGTTCCTGCTCGGTGCTGGCATAGAAATCAGCGCTGCCCAGCACGGAGGCCAGCTTGTCCTCATCCACCGTGCGGTCGCCCCGGATGGCCACACAGACCACCCGCCCCCGCACGGAGTAGAAGACCACCTTGAGCGTGCGGTGCGTGGGCACATTGAGGAACTCGGCCAGGGCGGCGATGGTCGTGGCGCCGGGCGTGGCGACTTCCTCTAGAGGAAGCTCCTCGGCGTCCTCGATCTCCGGCGCTGCCATTCGAGCCGCCGAAAGCGTCGCCGTGTAGTCGCAGCCGCGGCAACGGACGAAGGTGTCCTCCCCAGCCTCGTGCGGGAGCAGCCAGCGGTGTGCCCGAGAACCATCAGCGCCGCCGATCTCCGCCTCGGCCCGCAACGGCTCCAGCCCACAGCGCTCGAAGATCGCTTCGTTGGCCTGAGATAAGCGCTCGTTGAACGCCGCCATGTCCGATTCATCACTGTGCAGACCGTAGCCTTGCACCACGTGGTAGGCTGACATGTTCAGCAGGCCGCCACGTCGCTGCGAGCGGCGGGAGATGCGCTCTCCCACCGTGAAGAGAAAGACGGGGAGCTGATGATGGGAGCTGACCACCTGGCGGGCCAGTTCCATGACCGCTTCCTCGTGGCTCATGCCCACGGCCAGCTCGCGGTTGGCCTGATCCCTGAAGCGGGCCATATCCTTGCGCAGGGCGTCATAGCGGCCCGAGCGATCCCACAGCTCGACGGGCTGCACCAGCGGCAGGGCGGACTCTTGGCCGCCTATGGCTTGCCATTCCGCCCGTACGCTGTCGGCCAACCGATTCAGCGCCCGCCAGCCCAGGGGCAGGTAGGCGGTCACGCCCGGCGCCAGCGAGCGAGTGAGCCCGGCGCGCAGCGCCAGGCCGTGGGCAGCCATCTGCGTCCCCGCAGGGGCTTCCCGCAAAGTGCGTCCGAACATTCGGGAAAAGCGCAAAGGACACCTCCAGCCA
>CAZPMV010000045.1:0-7535 GCA_964587335.1 uncultured Anaerolineales bacterium | reverse complement strand
TTCCCGCAAAGTGCGTCCGAACATTCGGGAAAAGCGCAAAGGACACCTCCAGCCATCAGACGAACGACGAATGACCAAGGACGAACGCCAAAAGCGATGCATTCGTCTTTCGTCGTTCGTCGTCACCAGCAATCTGTACCCATTCGTGACCAATGACACCTGTGAACAACGCAGATCTCACGCGACAATACCATATCACAGCATCGCCAGCATGTCAACTCCTCATGCACAGCCAACCACACGAATCGCTGCGAACAGCCTTGACAATCAGCGGAGGTCATGCTACACTATGGCCGGAGCCAGGGCTGTGATACGTGATCAGGACAGGTACGTTGTGCTGGAACCACTGGGTGAGGCAGATGTGAAAGCAGAGGAGGAAAACACATGAACCACAGCGAAGGAACACTCACAGGATACGGAGGTCTCGAACTGTACACCCAACATTGGCTGCCCGAAGGTGAGGTCAAGGCCACGCTGGCTATCGTGCACGGTTTTGGCGAATACAGCGGCCGCTACAGCAACGTGGTCAACTGGTTTGTGCCCAAAGGGTACGCCGCCTACGCTTTTGACCTGCGCGGGTGTGGCCGCTCGCCAGGCCAGCGAGGCCACATCAACAGCTTCGCCGAGTTTCGCGAGGACGTGAAGGCATTTCTGCAATGGGTGGCGTCGCAGGAGCCGGACAAGCCCCTGTTCCTGCTGGGCCATAGCCAGGGCGGGCTGATCGTGCTCGACTACGTTCTGCACTACCCACAAGGATTGACCGGCGTCATTGCCTCAGGGCCATCGCTGGGCGGACTTCCCATCTCGCCCCTGCTGGTGGGACTGGCGAGACTGCTCTCCAGCATCTGGCCCGGACTCACGATGGACAGCAAGCTCGATGCCACGGCCATCTCCCGCGATCCAGCCGTCGTGGAGGCCTACGTCAACGACCCGCTGGTGCACAGCCTGGGCACGCCCCGCCTGGCCACCGAGCTTCTCCAAGCCATGGAGTGGGTGCAGGCACACGCTGCCGAGATGAAGCTGCCCTGCCTCATCGTGCACGGGGGCGCCGATCGGTTGGCCGTGCCAGAAGCCAGTCGCACCTTCTATGAGCAGATGACCATCGCCGACAAAGCGCGCCACGAGTACGAGGGTTACTACCACGAAGTGTTCAACGACATCGGCAAGGAGCGTGTGCTGAGGGATGTGGAGGCATGGCTGGAGCAGCATGTGAAACGTGGAACGTGAAACGTGATGCGTAGGGCCACGTCTCATGGATCATGCATCGCGTATCACGCATCACGAGAGGGGCAAGGCCGTTCAGTTCCATTATCTCATCTCATCGAACGCAAACATCTCATCGAACGGAAATCAACAAGGAGAACACACATGGCAAACGAAAGGCTATTCGAGGAAATGACCGACGCCGTCGTCGCCGGTCTGCCGGACAAAGCTCGCGAGCTGGCCAACGAGGCGCTGCGCGCCGGCGTTGATCCGCTGGCGGCCATCGAGCAAGGCTTCAAGCCAGGAATGGACGTCGTCGGCGAAGGCTTCGCCAAAGGTGATCTTTTCATCCCCGACCTGATGATGAGCGGCGAAGCAATGAAAGTGGCCATCGCCACCCTGGAGCCAGAGATGATGAAGCGCAAACAGCAGCGGAAGACGCTGGGCAAGGTGGTCGTCGGCACAGTACAAGGGGACATCCACGAGATCGGCAAGACGCTGGTGGCGACCATGCTGGCCGCCAATGGCTTCGAGGTGCGCGACCTGGGCGTGGACGTGTCGCCCCAGCGGTTCGTGGACGCCGTGCGGGAGGTGGCCCCCGACGTGGTGGGCCTCTCGGCGCTGCTCACCACGACGATGCTCAACCAGGAGGCCGTGATCCTCACCCTCAAGGAAGCGGGGTTGCGCGAACAGCTCAAGGTGATTGTCGGCGGCGTGCCCGCCAGTCCCGAATGGGCCGAGGAGATCGGCGCCGATGGCTACGCTGAGAATGCCACGGAAGCAGTCGAGGTGGTCAAGCGTTTGGTGCAATAGAGGACGTGAGACGTGTTGCGTGTTGCGTGGCGACTGAGCACCGAGTCACGTATCACGAATCACAGATCACGCCGCTTTGGTCTTCAAGGAGCAAACGATGCGTGCAGACATTCTGGAACGACTGGCCTCGGGCAACGTATTGATCGCCGACGGGGCGACGGGTACTATGCTGCAGGCGGCTGGGCTGCCCACGGGGACACCGGGCGAGGCATGGGTGCTGGAGCGGCCCGAGGAGATCAAACGGCTGCACCGTGCCTACGTGGCGGCAGGCTCCCAACTCGTCCTCACCACCACGTTCGGCGGCACGCGAGCGCGACTCAAGGCCGCCGGACTCGACGTCCAGGTGGCGGAGATCAACCGCCGCGCCGCCGAATTGGCCCGCCAGGTAGCCGGTGACAACCTCTACGTTGCTGGCGACGTCGGCCCGACGGGCGAGATGATGGTTCCCCTCGGTCCGCTGACCTACGAGGCTGCCGTTGAGCTATTCGCCGAGCAGGCTCGTGCACTGGCAGTAGGCGGCGCGGATGTCATCTACGTCGAGACCATGAGCGATCTGAACGAAGCGAGGGCCGCTGTAGAGGGAGCGCGGCAGGGATGTGACCTGCCGGTTTTCTGCACCTTCAGCTTCGACACCCACGGCTGCACCAGCATGGGGGTTAGCCCACCGCAGGCGGCCCAGGCGATGGCCGCACTGGGCGTGCCGGCCATCGGCGCCAACTGCGGCCACGCGCCCGAGGAGTTGCTGGACATCCTGCCCCAGATGCACGAAACCGCGCCAGACGCCTATCTGATCGCCAAGCCTAACGCTGGCATTCCGCGCATGGTCAAACGCCAGGTGGTCTACGACGCTACGCCGGAGAGAATGGCCGACCTGACTGTTCGTTATGTTGAACTGGGCGCCCGCATCGTGGGCACTTGCTGCGGTTCCTCGCCAGCGTACATCATCGCCATACGTGAAGCCGTGTTGAGTTGAGCAATGTAAAACGTGAAACGTGAAATGTGGCCAGTGAAACGTGGTCTTTATCCCGGCTTCTCACCTATCACCCACCAGACATCAGGAGGACGACCGACATGAGAGCAAACTACCGCATAAACGTTACCCCACAGTTCCGGGTGCTATCCGACGATCAGATCGAGGAGATCTTCCACGCTGCCCTGGACGTGCTGGAACGGGTGGGCACACGAATGTACGGCGAGGAAGGGCTGTCCCTGCTGCGTGAGGCTGGCTGCCCGGTCAGCGACAGCGATTTGGTGTACATCCCATCCTGGCTGGTTAAGCAGGCGCTGAATACCACGCCGCAGCGCATCACCATCGCCGGAAGGGATCGCAGCAAGCGGATCACGCTGGAGAAGGACAAGATCTACTTCGGCACCGGATCCGATTGCCCTTCCCTTGTAGACCCCTACACCGACGAGGTGCGTAAGTACACTTTTCAGGACATCGTCAACGCCGCCCGCATCAGCGATGCCCTGCCGCACATCGACTTCCACATGTCGCTGGGCCTGACCTCCGGCGTGCCAGCCCATACTTACGACCGCCACCAGTTCCTGGCCATGCTGCAGGGCACATCCAAGCCGTTGGTCATCACCGCCGTGGACAAGGATGGACTGGCCGACCAGTACCGCATGGCCTGCGAGGTGCTGGGCGGGCCGGAGGAGTTCGCCAGGACTCCCCTTTTCGTCGCCTACATCGAGCCTAGCTCGCCGCTGAACCACTCCATCGAAGCGGTGGAGAAGCTCCTCTACGCGGCGGAGGTGGGCATCCCCGCCATCTACACGCCCTGCATCATGTGTGGGGCCTCAGGGCCGGCAACGCTGGCCGGCGCCATGGTGCAAGGCCTGGCCGAGTGCCTGGTCGGCGTGGTGCTGGCGCAGCTCAAGCGCAAGGGCGCTGCTGTCATCATCGGCGGCGTGCAGTCCACCATAGACATGACCACGTCCATCCTCTCCTATGGTGCGCCGGAGATGGTGCTGCTGAGCGCGGCCACGACCGACGTGGCCAAGTGGCTGCGGCTGCCCATGTTCTCCACCGCCGGCTGCTCCGACTCCAAAGTCCTCGACCAGCAGGCGGCCATCGAGTCCGCGATGTCCGTGATGGTCGCCGCTCTATCGGGGGCCAATCTGATCCACGACGCCGGCTACCTGGAATCGGGTTTGCTGGGATCCTACGACATGCTGGTGATGTCCAACGAGGCCATGGGCATGGCCAAGCATATCCTGGGAGGTGTCACGGTCACGCCAGAGACGCTAGCTGTGGACGTCATCGAGCAGGTGGGGCCTGGCGGCCATTTCCTGACCCAAGATCACACGCGCAGGCATTTCAGGTCCGAGTTTTGGTTCCCGACCCTGATGGATCGGCAGATGCGCCGAGCCTGGGAAGCCAGCGGCAGCGAGACCCTGGCCGAGCGGGCGCGGGCAAAGGTGAAGGACATCCTCAAGCACCACGAACCGCTACCGATCCCCGCCGACGTAGAAGCCCGGCTGAGGGCCATCGTCGCCCAGGCTGACGAGCGCCACGCCTGAGACGAAAGGCCGAGGACGAACGACGATGCGCGAGCATTGCTTGCTCGTCATTCGTCGTTCGTCGTTCGTCGGAGAGTGCAGCGATCCGAGCCTGAAAGCCCATCATGCCGATTCTACGAGACCTGTCCATCACCCTAACCGCGGAGGAGCTGCTTGCTGAACGAGGGCGGAACAAGCAGCGCTCCAGGCTGATAGCTGCAGCACAGGAAGCCATCGCCTTGGGCCAGACGCTCTTCGCACCTGCCGCAATGTATGAGGTGTTCGACGTTCACAGTGTGGCTGGGGAGCGGGTGGCCCTTGGCGCAAGGGAACAAGAAGTGATCTCCCACACCGCCACACTGCCCCACTCTTCCGCGCCCCTCGCTCTTACTGTTGGCCCCAAGGCGGACCTGCTGGCCCCTGCGCAGCAACTGCTGGTGGCGGTCTACACCATCGGCCCGGCGCTGGAGGCGAGGGTCGGCGACTTGACCAGAGCAGGTGAGCCGCTGCTCTCCTACCTACTCGACTGTGCAGGGGTCACAGCGCTGGGCGTGGTCGGCGAGAGGGTGCATTGTCTGGCCGAGGAACTGGCTGTCGAACGGGGCTGGCCCCGTGGAATAGGTCTAGCGACACCGCAGCAAGCATCAAGATTCCTCATTCCACGGGGCTGGGGCGTGAGCCCCGCGCTTAGCCCGGGGTCGCTGGTCGGCTGGACGCTGCAGGGGCAGCAGGAGCTATGCAGCCTATTGCCTATCGCCGAGATCGGCGTGCGGCTGAACGAGTACTGCGTGCTGGAACCGCATAAGTCGGTCTCCGTGGTCATCGGCATGGGGCCAGGTTACGAGTCCCACAAGGTCGGATCGGTCTGTCGCTACTGCGCGCTGCAGGATAGCTGCTGGCGGTACAGATCAACAAATCAGCAAATGACAAATCACAAATCGGAGCGGTGAGGGATGGCGGTTGTCTTGGGGATTGATACGGGGGGGACGTATACCGACGCCGTGTTGGTGGATCACGCCACGGACGAGGTGCTGGCGGCAGCCAAGGCGCTGACCACGCGGCACGACCTCTCCATTGGCATCGCCGAAGCCATCGCTGCCGTGTTTGAAGTGACGCGGAGACCTCCGAGGTCTTTGCGGCCGGAGGCCGTGGATATGGTGGCCCTCTCCACCACGCTGGCAACGAACGCCATCGCCGAGGGCCAGGGCAGCCCTGTCTGCCTGCTGCTCATCGGTTACGACCGAGAGCTGATGGAGCAGTACGGCTTCCAGAAGGAGCTGGCTACCGACGACATCGTCTACCTGCGCGGCGGACACGACGTGCTGGGCAACGAGGTTGCGCCGCTGGACGAAGAGGCAGCGCGGGCGGTCATCGAGGCCCGGCGCGGCAAGGTCGAGGCGTTTGCTGTTTCGGGCTACTTCGGCGTGCGCAATCCCACGCACGAACTGCGAGTGCGGGCGTTGGTGGAGGAATTGGCCGCGCCAGCAAGCGGGCAACCGCAAGGGTTGCCCCTACCGGTCACCTGCGGGCACGAGCTGACTACCCGCCTCAACAGTGTGCGGCGAGCGACCACGGTGGCCCTCAACGCCCGTCTCATCCCCCTGCTGCGGGAGCTGATCGCCAGCGTACGCCGCACGCTGGACGAGCAGGCCATCACCGCCCCACTGATGGTCGTCAAGGGAGATGGCTCGCTGGTGCGGGCCGAATGGGCCATGCAGCGCCCCATTGAGACTGTTCTCTCCGGCCCGGCAGCCAGCGCCGTGGGGGCCTGGCATCTGGCCGGACGGCTCGCCGTGAGCCCCGTCGAAGGGCGTGATGTGTGGGTGGTAGACGTCGGCGGCACGACCACCGACATCGCCTCCCTACGCGATGGCCAGCCCCGACTCAGTCAGGAGGGAGCGAGGGTCGGCGGCTGGCGGACCATGGTCGAGGCGGTGGACGTGCACACCACAGGGCTGGGTGGTGATAGCCAGGTGCGCCTCGATGGCAATGGCCGGCTGCGCATCGGCCCGCAGCGTGTTGTGCCCCTCTGCCTGCTGGCCAGCGAGCATCCGCAAGTGATGGACGAGCTGCGCCGTCAGGCCACAATGCAGGAGAAGGCAGAAGGAGTCGCCCAGTTCGTGATGCTGTGGCGACGGCCCAGCAACTTGCTGTCGGATGAGGACAGGGCCCTACTGCGCCGGCTGGAGACGGGGCCGCAGTCGCTACCGCTGCTTATCAGCGAGACAGGCCACGGCTGGCTGATCCGGCGGCGGATTGAGCAATTGGAGGCCCGGCTTGTGGTGCAGCGGGCTGGCTTCACGCCGACGGACGCACTACACGTCCTGGGCCGCTTCCAGCGCTGGAACGTACAGGCTTCCCTCCTGGGCGCGGAACTGCTGGCCGCGCAGGCGGGTTTGTCGGCAAGAGACTTCTGCGAACAGGTGGTACGCGGGGCATCGAACAGGGTGGCGATGGAACTGGTCAGCAAGGTGCTCGAGGACGAGGTCGGCCCGCCCAATTGGGAAGGGGAGCCGACAGCGGCAGCACTACTGGAGCGGGCACTCAGCAACCCTGGGGATGGCGACCTGGGCTGTGAACTGACGCTGCGGCGGCCGCTGGTGGCCATCGGCGCACCGGTGGAGGCCTACATGCCCCTCGTGGCCGAGCGGCTGCACACGGAGCTGATCATCCCGCCCCACGCGGAGGTGGCTAACGCGGTGGGGGCCGTGGCCGGCGGCGTGGTCCAGCGGCTGCGGGTGCTGATCAGCTCTCTGGACGGCGGTGGGCGGTTCCGCCTGCACCTGCCTGATGGCGTGCATGACTTTGGGGATTTGGAGCAGACTGTGCGCCACGCGCAGCAAGTGATGTTGCCCCACGCTGAAGCGCTGGCGCAGCAGGCTGGCGCTGACCAGGTAGAGGTGCGGATGACCCGCACGGATCGTAGAGCGGAAGTGGGCGGCGGCTGGGGAGAGGAGATCTACCTGGGCACAGAGCTGATCTTCACGGCGGTGGGGCGGCCCAGCCCGGCGCGCCGG
>CAZPMV010000044.1:12461-15936 GCA_964587335.1 uncultured Anaerolineales bacterium | reverse complement strand
GGAGAGCAAGAAGTACGAAGAGGCCTTCAATCGCCTGAGAGAGAGATCGATGAACAGCAAGCGAGGAGGAAGAGGAAGAGGAGATTGAAATGTTACAAGCACACTGGAGCGGCTACGAGATCGACTCCTCGGAAGCCGCGTATGAGTGGAAGGTGAAAGAGCCGGAGAAGCTAGGCACGCGGGTGCGCAGTCTCCTGAGTTCCGGCTACTTCGTGCGTTCCTACTATCTGCTCAGCGAGCTATCGCTGCAGCGACTGCGGGACTACGTGGCCGCGAACGACCCGGACGAGACCAAACTGCTGGCCGCACTGGACAAGCAGATAGCCAAGTCCAACGACCGCCGTTTCACCACCGTTGGGGTGCGCGTCATCGAACAGTTGCTCAACTACGCTGGTGCGCACCGCCAGGAGCTGCTGGCGGCCCAGCCCTTTCGCTTCGAACTGACGCAACAGCAGCAGGAGATGCGCGAGGACTACGGGGACGACGAGGAGTTCGAGCCTGGCGGGTTCATTGACGAGGGCATCTACTACTCCTCGGAGGAAATCCCCTGGGACGGGGTGGTACTGGCCTTGGGCTGCCAGTTAGTGGGAGCGGACAAGCTCGCCCCGGCGGAACAGAGAAGAGCCTACAAGGCAGTCCACGCCAGCTACAAGCAGGTCGGCTTGCTGGTTGACCTGGGATCGTGGTTCGGCCCCGCCGGTGACGTCGTGCAGGAGGCCATCAACAGACGCCACGACCTGTCGTTGCGCGTGCGCTTGAACCCCGACGCCACCTTCACCACCACCGGCCGCTGGATGGACGACGGGCAGTTCATCTTACCCTACTACGAGTATCTGCTCGAGCTGGCTGCCAAGAAGACGGGCATTGACCTCGGGCTGTATGTCCTATAACGCCAAATGACTACCCTTTCTCCCCACACCGTCATCCGCGCCGAACCGAACGGCGCGCTGATGTTCCAGCAGGAAACGGCGGAGACGGCGTTGCTCGACCTGCAAGGGCTAGAGGCGCTCTATTTCCTGCTCAAGGGCGGCGGGCGAGACTACCCGATCTTCTTCGCCCGTTACCTGCGGGGGAAGCAGTTCATCGTCCCCGGCTCGTCTGATTCTGATAATGGCGGCACGCTGGAGAGGGTGGAAGCGGTGCGCGAGGCCGCTCCACACACGACGGCGCCGCCCCGCTCGCTGGCCGCGCCGGAAACCATACACTTCTCGGTGACCGGGCGCTGCGATCAGGTCTGCGCTGGCTGCTTCTACTCCGCCCGGCCCGGCTCCGACGTGGCTGCCGAGCATGCCCCCTTGTCGCTCTTCGAGAAAGTCATCCACGAAGCGTCGCAGGCCAGGGTCTTTCAAATCGCCCTGGGCGGGGGTGAGCCGTTACTGCACCCGCGCCTGGTGGACATGGCCCGGCTGGCGCGGGCGCAGGGCATCGTCCCCAACCTGACCACCAACGGCAACCGGCTGGACCGGGAGATGGCCGAGGCGCTGAAGGAAGCCGGGCTGGGCCAAGCCCAGATCTCCCTCAACGGGGCGACGGAGGCGACCAACGCTACCACACGGCCGAACTTCGCTGCCGCCACGGGGGCCATCGAAGCCTGCCGCGCTGCCGGACTGCGCTTCGGCATCAACTTCCTGCTCACCCGCAGCAACCTGTCCGAATTGCGGCCGCTGATCGAGTTGGGCCTCCGACTGGGCGCGGCCAGCGTCAATCTCCTCCGCCCCAAGCCGCCCACCACCGAGGGCGATTGGTTGGAGAGGGAATCGCCAGACGCAGTGAACTATCGGGCAGTACGGAGGATTCTACGCCAACTCCAGGTTCCGAGTTCTCAACCCGAGACCCGAAACTCAAAACCCGAAACCAAAATCACTCTCGACGCTTCACTTTCCTTCTTGCTAACCGATGAGTCCCCCGCGCGTCTTCGCCGTCGCGGCATCGTGGGCTGCTGTGCGGCGCGCAAGTTCGTCACCGTGCTGCAAGACGGCAGCGTGCTTCCCTGCAGCCACGTGCGCTGGTCCGACGTCGGCGATGGCGAGGTGATGCGCGCCTGGCGCACATCGCGGGTATTCGCTCGCTTCCGGGGGCTGGAAGAGGAAATGCGGGGCCACTGCGCCAGTTGCAGCTACCTGGAGACCTGCCGGGGTTGTCCGGCGGTGGTCATGGCTTTTGGCGGCGAGTTGGGCGGCAGCGATCCCCACTGCCCTAACCGCTAATGCCATACCCATTTGCTGGCGCTGCAATTCGTTACTACTCACCCGCCCTCTGTCATTGCGAGGAACGGAGCGTAGCGGAGTGACGAAGCAATCTCCCCGACGCGCATGGGGATTGCTTCGTCGCAAGAAACGCTCCTCACAATGACATGGGGTGAGTGATAGGCGTCATATTGCCCTTGACAAGGCATGCTATAATGGGGGAACCTTCGTCGCTGGGCGGCAGCAAGGCGCACCACCCTTCTTGCATTGCCGCCAAATGAGCCAGGCCAACCACATGATGTTTCACGTGAAACACGAGAGCAACGAGCAAGGCCATGTTTCACGTGAAACAACGGCCGGCGCCCAGTGAGCACCAGAAGCCGAGAAACGGAGGTACTTCGTTGGCTACCCGTGATACCATCTGCGACTACGAGGGGAGCGACTACCGCATCGAGTTCTGGGGCCAGGGACGGGAGTACGAAGACCTAGCCGAGCGTATCGCCCTGCGCAAACTGCTCCCCCCGAGCGGAGAGCGGCTGGTGGAAATCGGCGCTGGCTTCGGGAGGCTGGCCGATCTGTATGGGGGCTTCCGCCAGGTGATTCTGCTCGACCCCGCCCGATCCATGCTGCGAGAGGCACAGGAGAGGCTGGGCCGGGATGGACGGTTCATCTACGTGCGAGGGGTTGTGCACAACCTGCCCCTGGTCGACTCCGCCTGCGATACCGTGGTCATGGTGCGTGTCATGCATCACCTGCGAGACGTGCCCCAAAGCCTGGGAGAGATCGCCCGCACCCTCGCCAGCGCGGGCGCCTTCGTCTGCGAGTACGCCAACAAACGGAACCTCAAAGCTATTGGTCGCTATCTCCTGCGGCGCCAGGAGTGGAGTCCCTTTGCGCTGGAGCCGGTGGAATTCGCCCCTCTGCACTTCGATTTTCACCCCGACTGGATGGCGGAGCGACTGCGGGAGGCCAGGCTAACCTGCGAGCGAGAATTGGCGGTCTCCACCTTCCGCCTACCTCTGCTCAAACAGATCGTGCCTGCGCGGGTGTTGGCGGCGCTCGACAGTGCGCTGCAATCCGCCGGCGGACGCTGCAAACTCTCACCCAGTCTCTTCCTGCGAGCGCGGGCGCCGTCGAAACCACTCCAGCCTTGGTCTAAGAGCCCCTTCCGCTGCCCTGCCTGTCACGGCACAGGGTTGACGGAGGAGGCCAGCGCGATGACTTGCCAGACCTGCGGCCGCCGCTGGCCCATTGACGACGGGATCTACGATTTCGGCGATCCGTGACCG
>CAZPMV010000044.1:7484-12361 GCA_964587335.1 uncultured Anaerolineales bacterium | reverse complement strand
TACCTGAGAGAAATCAGCCGCGTGCCCCTGCTGCGCGCCGAGGAGGAGGTCGCTTTAGCCAAACGCGTGGAGCGAGGGCGCATGGCACTGCGGGAATTGAGCCAGGCCGTGAACGACGATGTGCGGCAAGCCCAATTACGCCGCACTATCTACGCCGGCCAGGCAGCACACAAGCATTTGGTGAAGGCCAACTCCCGTCTGGTGGTCAGCGTAGCCAAGAAATACATCGGCCGGGGGGTGCCCTTGCTCGACCTCATCCAGGAGGGGAACATCGGCCTCATTCGCGCCCTGCGCAAGTTCGACCATCGTCGGGGTTACAAGTTCAGCACCTACGCCACCTGGTGGATTCGGCAGGCGGTAACGCGGGCCATCGCCGACCAGTCGCGCACCATCCGCGTGCCCATGCACATGTACGAGCAGATCAACCGCCTCCGGCAGGCCAGCCGCGCCCTGGCGCAGCAACTGGGACGCGATCCCACGCGCGAGGAACTGGCCGAGGAGATGGGCATGTCACAGCGCAAGGTGCAGCAGATCATGCGCACTGCGCAGCGGCCGCTCTCGCTAGAAACGCCTGTAGGAGAAGAGGATAACAGCTCCCTGGCCGACTTCATCGAGGATGATCGTGCAGAGCACCCTGTTGACAGCGTCACTCACCACCTGCTAAAGGAGACGTTCGAGAGCATCCTCGAGTCGCTGTCGCCACGCGAGGCACGCATCCTGGCGCTTCGCTTCGGACTGGTGGATGGCCACAGCTACACACTGCAGGAGGTAGGGCTGAAGTTCGGCGTCACGCGAGAACGCATACGCCAGATCGAAGCGCGGGCTCTGGGACGGCTGCGGCATCCCAGCCGCACCCGCAGGCTGAGGGGTTACTTAACATAACATTTCCGGTGCAACACACTATGGAGCGGATCAAGTGCGTTGCACCCTTTGCACCCTACTCGTTGAACATCGCCCCCACGGAAAGACCTCGGTGGATACGGCGGATCACCTCGCCTAGCAGCTCGCCCACGGAGAGAACGGTCAGCCGGGGTCCGAGCAGAGCCCGCTTGCGGGGATCAATGGTCACCGTGTCGGTCACCACCAACTCCTTCAACTTGCTGCCCTTCAGTCTCTCCGCCGCCGAATCCGATAAGATGGCGTGAGTGACACAGGCATACACATCCTGTGCGCCCTTCTCCTCAGTCAGGAACTCAATACCTCTCAGCAATGTGCCGCCCGTATCCACCTCGTCATCCACGATGATGGCGTTCTTGCCCTTCACGTCGCCGATCAGGTTCAGTATCTCCGCGCTGCGGCCATCCAGCGCTCGTCGCTTCTCGATGACCGCCAAACGCACGTTCAGCTTCTCGGCGAAATTGCGCGCTCGCCGTGCGGCACCCACGTCAGGGGCCACGACCACGGCATTGGGAACGGCCTTCTCAATGAAGTGGTCGTTTAGCAGATGCAAGGCGGTCAGTTCGTCGGTGGGGATAGTGAAAAAGCCCTGTATCTGCCCCGCGTGCAGATCAATGGTCAGGAAGCGATCAGCACCGGCCACGGTGATGAGGTCAGCCACCAACCGGGCGGTTATGGGCACTCGCGGCTGGTTCTTCTTGTCCGTCCGTCCGTAGCCATAGTAGGGCACAACGGCGGTGATGCGGCCGGCGCTGTCGCGCCGCAGCGCCTCCATGAAGATCAGCAACTCCATGAGATTGTCGTTGGTGGGCGCGGCGGTGGGCTGGATGAGGAAGACGTCCTTGCCGCGCACACTCTGCCGCAGCCGGACGAAGGTGTTTGTGTTGGCGAACTGGAAAACGTCGGCCTCGCCCAGTGGCAGGTCCAGGTAGGCGGCAATCTTCTCCGCCAGCGTCCGGTTGGCTGTGCCGCTGAAGAGCATCAGGTCGCCGTACAGTTTGTACTCGGTCTCGTTACTCATTTTTGGTCCTCCTCCCACTCCTGCCGCAGCACGGCCATCACTAGCTCGTCCGCGTAGCGCCCCCCGGTGAACAAGGTCTGGCGCAGCCGTCCTTCGTGGCGGAAACCCACCTTCTCGTAGCAGCGGATGGCTCGCTCGTTGAAGTCGAAGACGTGCAGGAAGACACGGTGCAGGTTCAGTTCCTCGAAACCGAAGCGCAGCAAGGTGCGCAGGGCATCGGTGCCGTAGCCCCTGCCCCAGTAGTCTTTCTCGCCGATGACGATGCCACACACGGACTTGCGGTTCTTCCAGTCGATATCGTGCAGGCCAATATTGCCAATGTGCACGCCTTCGGCGGTCTCGATGGCAAAGACGTGCCCGCTGTCGTCCTGCAAATGCCGCTCGAACCACTGCTCCTCTTCGGCCTCCGAAAGGGGCAGGTACATGTTCAGGTACTGCCGTACATCGGGGTCGTTGAACCAACGCACGAAGGCGGGGATGTCACTGCGCTCGACAGCCCGAAGGCGGGTCTTCTCACCGATGATCATGTGGTTCCTCCAACTTCTAGCAACTTCTCAACAGCAGTGTAGGGGTCCAACTCCCGCGCCAGCACCCGCTCCACCAGCGTGTCCAGACGCTCTGCCGGCACGCGGGCGCGTAGCCGGGCCAACAGTTCCGCCTGCAGGATCGTCTCCAGTTCACCAGTCACCCGCTCCCGCTCCCGCTGCTCGAAGAAGCGGCTCTCGTGCAGATAGCCAGCGTGGGCCTCGATGGCCTCCAGCAGCTCGTCTACCCCCCGACCACGGGTGGCGATCGTCTTGATGATGGGCGGCTGCCAGCCATCGCCGGTTTTCCTGCCTGGCCCCGTCGCCCTCGGCGACAGCCCCTGCATCATCTCGATGGCCATCACCGCATGATCGGCCCCCTCGCGGTCGGCCTTGTTCACGGCGAAGACGTCGGCGATCTCCATCACGCCGGCTTTGAGGGCCTGTACCTCATCGCCCATGCCTGGTGCAGCGACGACAACCACGGTGTGGGCGGCGCTGGCGATCTCCACCTCCGCCTGCCCCACGCCCACCGTCTCCACGATGACCCGCTGGAAGCCTGCCGCGTCGAGCACCAGAACGACATCCGCCGTCGCTCTGGCCAGCCCGCCCAGGCTGCCGCGAGTGGCCATGCTGCGGATGAAGACGCCCGGATCGCCCGCCAGGTCCCGCATGCGGATGCGGTCGCCCAGCAACGCACCTCCAGAGAAGGGGCTGGTGGGATCTACGGCCACGATGCCCACTGTCACGTCGCGGAGGCGATAGCGCTTGGCCAGCCCATTGACCAGCGTGGATTTCCCCGTGCCCGGCGCGCCGGTGACACCGACGATGTAGGCTCGGCCGGTGTGGGGATAAAGCTCAGCCAGCGCTGCGTGTGCTTCGGGCCCGCCGTTCTCGACAAGAGAGATGGTGCGGGCCAGCGCGCGGCGGTCGCCGGAAAGCAGTTTAGCTACGAGTTCCATAGAGTCACGGCCTCAGTGATTGGGTCTCAGGGATCACTGATCACCGCCTTCTCGCTTCTGGCGAGCTCCCGGCGGATGAAGGCCACGATGTCCTGCGTGTTCGTCCCCGGCCCAAAAATACCGCCGATACCTGCTGCCTTCAGAGCGGGAATATCCTGGTTGGGGATGATGCCGCCAGTAAGGACCAGGACATCGTCCATACCATGTTCAGACAGCAGTTCGGCGACGCGAGGGCAGAGGGTCATGTGCGCGCCGGAGAGGATGGACAGTCCTACCACATCCACGTCCTCCTGCAGTGCAGCCTCGACGATCATCTCCGGCGTCTGGCGGATGCCGGTGTAGATGACCTCCATGCCCGCATCGCGCAGCGCCCGGGCGACCACCTTCGCCCCCCGGTCGTGGCCATCCAGACCCGGCTTGGCGACGAGCACTCGGATCTTGCGTTCAGGCATTGGGATATACTCCTCGTGCAAGGTTGTATCACAAGCCCTGAATCTCGAGATCGGTGATCACTGTGGCCGACGAAGGACGAATGATCAACGACGAACGTCCAATGATCCACCTTCGTCGTTCGTCCTCGGTCATTCGTCGAGTGCACCATCGCCATCAGCTAGTGATCTACTCCACCCATCAGCGCTTGGGAGTCAATGACACCACCAGTATACCACCTATCCCCCCTCCCCACAAAGCCCAAGGCTCCCGTTGTGCAGGTTCAAGCGCCTGGCTTGACAAAATCGCCGCTTTGCGGTTCAATGGGGACATGCGAAACATGCCCGTAACCAAGGAAACCATCCTCGTCGTGGACGATGAGCCGAACATCCTGGATCTGGCGCGGATGTACCTGGAGGCGGAGGGGTACCGGGTAGTCACCGCCGCCGATGGCAAGGAGGCACTGGTCCAGGCGGAAGCAGCGCACCCGGCGCTGGTGGTGCTCGACCTGATGCTGCCGGAACTGGACGGTTGGGACGTATGCCGCCGTCTGCGGGCAGAGTCGGACCTGCCCATCATCATGCTCACCGCTCGCTCCGACGATGTGGACAAGATCGTCGGCCTGGAGCTAGGAGCCGACGACTATCTGACCAAACCCTTCAACCCCCGCGAGCTGGTGGCCCGTGTGCGGGCTGTACTCCGCCGCGCTGCGCCCACAGCCAAGGCAGACCGCCCCCTCACCCTGGCACGTTTGACCATTGACCCCGCCAGACGCGAAGCGACCATCGCCGGCCAGCCAGCGCGGCTGCGCAGCAAGGAGTTCGACCTCCTACACACCCTCATGCAACATCGCGGCATGGTCCTCACCCGCGATCAATTGCTCGATCTGGCCTGGGGCTACGACTTCTACGGCGAAAGCCGCACCGTGGACGTGCACATCGGGCAATTGCGCCCCAAGCTGGAAGGGAGCGGTGTGCACATCCAGACAGTGCGCGGGGTCGGATACAAGCTCATCGTCAACGCCTGACGCTAGCTTGATGAGAG
>CAZPMV010000044.1:3332-7384 GCA_964587335.1 uncultured Anaerolineales bacterium | reverse complement strand
TGATGAGAGGGAGTTGCACTCCCGATCATGGGCTCGGAGTACAACTCCTCGCCATCACAGCATGCTCGCCATCACAGGATATGATGACATGTTCACCACATTGCGCTCTCGACTGATCGCTTCCTACGCCCTGATCATCTTCGTGACCCTGATCATAGCCGCGGCCACGCTGCCTGTATTGCTGAGCGACTATCAAGACCAGGTCACCTGGGCGCGCCTGGATGACCAACTGACACTCAGTGCCCGTGCCGTGGTGGACCTCTGGCGGCAAAACCTCACAGCAGCAGACATCCTGGCCCGGCTGCCAGAGGATGCCGCTGGCCCCGGAGGACGGTTGTTGCTGCTCGATTCTAGCGGGCTGGTGCTGGCGGACACACGGAGGACTCTGGTGGGCCAGCAGATCCCGCAGACGACGCGCCCCCGCAGGCCGGGCACGCAGCACTTCTTCGGCGACTTCCGCACCCCCCTGGCGCAACGCATGCTCTACGTGGCCTTGCCCCTGCTGCCTCGTCTCGCCCCACAACGCTCGCCGATCCTGGCCCAAATCGCCCCCGCGGGCGGCCTGCGGTCCCTGGCCGACCTGGGGAGAAGGCTGCTCATCGCTGGCGGAGTGGCGCTAGGGCTAGGTCTTCTGCTGGCGCTGCTGCTGGGCCGCTCCATCGGGCGTCCCCTAGCACGCATCACGCAGGCCACAGAAGAGATCGCCCGCGGCAACCTGGATCACCGCCTGGAGGTCGAGGGCCCTAACGAGGTCCGCAGATTAGCCGCGAGCTTCAACACCATGGCCCAAGAGGTGAAAACTTCCCGCCAGGCGCAGCGGGACTTCGTGGCCAATGTCTCCCACGACCTGAAGACGCCGCTGACCTCTATCCAGGGTTTCTCGCAGGCGCTGCTCGACGGCACGGCAGCGGACACCGCCGCGCGGCGCCAGGCTACCGAAGTCATCCACGACGAGGCAGCACACATGAACCGGCTAGTGGAGCAGTTGCTGGAACTGGCCCGCTGGGACGCTGGACAAATCGCCCTTGCCCAAGAGGCAGTGGACCTGGCGCAACTGCTGAGCACCTGCGCGAACCGAATGCAGTGGCAAGCGCAGGACAGGGAGGTAACGCTGACAGTGGAGACGAAGCCGGTGCCACCGCTGCGGGGCGACGCTGACCGCTTAGTTCAGGTTTTCACCAACCTGCTGGACAACGCGTTGACGCACACGCCGGCCGGTGGCTCGGTGACCGTGGCTGCAGAGGGCGTGGAGGGGGCCGATGGGCAGCCGGAGGTGGAGATCAGCGTGACCGACACGGGGACAGGCATTCGGGCTGAGGAACTGCAACGCATCTTCGAACGCTTCTACCGCCTGGACAAAGCGAGGACGGGTAGCCGCCGCGGCGCAGGGCTGGGGTTGGCCATCGTCAAGGAGATCGTGGAGGCGCACGGCGGTCGGGTCTGGGCCGAGAGTCTCGTTGGCCTGGGCACCCGATTCATCGTGCGGTTGCCGGCCGGGCGATAGAAAGCTCAGTCGTAACCTACCCAGCCTGGCTCAGGTGCAACGCACTTCGGTTGTGCAATCAAGCTATTCTGAAGTGCGATACGGTCAAGCAAGCAGCAGCGTATGAAGCAGATCAAGTGCGTTGCACCTTGTAGCTGAGTAGTTGCGTTCAGTCAATTGCGTTCAGTCATAAGGAATCTCCCGGGTCGCCGAGGTGAATCAGACAGCGAAAACCGTCCGGCCCCAGCTTTTTCTCCAATCGAGCCATGATTCTCGGCACGTCGTCGAACGGTCCCGAGATGAAGAAAGGCTTGCCATCTTCGCCGCCCAGAGGGACCTCCACATCGCACGCCTGGGGATCTGCATCACCAAGCAGAATGTCCGCATCGCGGTAGTCGGGGTCCGGAGAGAAGCCCAACTGGCTGGCATAGGCGATGCCCTCGCGGATGATTTTGGCCACCAGGTTCAGATCGGCAGGGACCATCGTCTGGTTCTGCAGCACGCGCTCCCGCAGCTTCCGTTCGTATTCCCGTACCGAACCGAAGAGACTGGCGAAAGCGCACTTGACGCCCAGGCAATCGAGGTCTACCAGAAAGGTCCCTGTGGCGACTTCGCCCGAGGGCGAGCGACGCGCTACCAGAATCTGCACGATTTGTCCTTCATCTTGCCAACCCTGGGTCACAAGGCACTCGTGCAACGGCCAACCCGCCGCTACTCTCAGCAGATGATGCGGGCTCAAGCGCATCTTCACAGCCTGAGACTTCCTTTTCTGCTTGCGTTTGGCCTCCTTGCGCCGCAGGGCCTTCTGTCGCCGTTTCACATCTCTGGGCATCGTTTCCTCCCCGTCGTTCCAATGGAACGCAGACCACGCTGACCCGCACTGATCTTCGCTGATCCTGGACACACCGGCGTGCATCTGGCACCTATTCTATCACAGACCAGCGCGAATGCCAACCTCTACAAGAAAGGATAACCCATGGACACCGACCAATTCATCGAACAGGCCGAAGCGTTTCTGATCGAGATCGAGCGCGAGTTCTATCTCGTCGGCTCGGGCCGCAAGGAGCAACTGGAGATCGCTTCCATCTTTGACCGCTACCCCGGCCTCTTCAGCCACCAGACGGTGGAGGCACGCCTGACGAAACGGGCGCAGGCCGCTGAACCTGTCGCCGCCCGCTACCTGGCCACATTCGCCGCCGACGGCTACATGGAGAACACAGTCAAAGCGATCAGCGAGGAGATCACCAACCGAGAGCTAGCGGCCACGGTGCAATGGGACGGGGAGGAGTTGCCCTACCGCCAGGTGCGCACCGTGCTGGCCCAGGAGACCGACCAGGCCCGCCGCCACGACCTGCACCTCCGCCAGTTGGCCGTCACCGCACAGCAGCACGGGCGACGAGCCGAGCGCTTCCGCCGCCTGCACCAGGAGGCCACCTCCCTGGGCTTCGAAAGCTATGCCACCCTCTACGAAACGCTGAAGGGGCTGCAACTGCCCAGGCTGGCCGAGGCGATGAGCGGGCTGCTGTCAGACACCGAGGCGTCCTACGCTCAGCGGCTGGAGAATGCGCTGACCGGCGCCAGGGTGGACCCGAGCCTCGTCGACGTCTCGGACATCATCTACTGCTTCCGCGCCGCCCAGTTCGATCCCTACTTCCCCGCCGACGAGATGGTGCACGGCTTGCACCGCACCATGGCCGGGATGGGGTTGGTGCGGGGCGACGACTTCGGCTTCATCCTGGACATCGAGCAACGGCCCAAGAAATCGCCGCGGGCCTTCTGCTCGCCCGTGCTGGTGCCCGAAGAGGTCTACCTGGTGATCAAGCCCCAGGGGGGCAGCGACGATTACGACAGCTTCTTCCACGAGGCAGGGCACGCCACGCATTACAGCCGCATCGCGCCCGACGCACCCTGGCCGCTGCGCTGCCTGGGCGATACGGACATCACCGAGAGCTACGCCTTCCTGTTCCACTACCTGGTACACAACACCCGCTGGCTGCGGGATGTGCTGGGCATCCCGCTGCAAGCAGCCGAGGAGTTCCGCCGCTTCGCGCTCTTCAAGAAGCTCTGGTTCCTGCGCCGCTACGCAGCCAAGCTGCACTACGAGCTGACGCTGCACGGCGGCGATCCGGCAGAGACCTGCGACGCCTACGCGCCCACCCTCACGGAAGCATTGCAGGTAGATATCCCTCCCGAGAACAGCCTGGCCGATGTGGACGATGGGTTCTACGTCGCCCAGTACCTGCGGGCCTGGATCTTCGAGGCCATGCTGCGGCGCTTCCTGGAGGAAGAGCTCGGCGAGGCATGGTGGAACAACCGCGACGCGGGCTGGTTTCTGCGGGACTGGTGGTCGCGGGGGCAATCGCTGCCGCTCACCGCGCTGGCGCGGGAGATCGGCTACGAGGGGCTCGACGCACGCCCGCTGGTGGAGGAACTGCTAGGCCTGCGCTAGCCTGTCAGCCGATGGAGCCGATGTTGCGAAGCCAGTCAGCCGATGGAGCGGATGGAGCCGATGGGAGTTCATGCGCTTTGTCGATCCTGTCTGTTTCCTTCCGCTTCTTCCGCTTTTCCG
>CAZPMV010000044.1:0-3232 GCA_964587335.1 uncultured Anaerolineales bacterium | reverse complement strand
AGTTCATGCGCTTTGTCGATCCTGTCTGTTTCCTTCCGCTTCTTCCGCTTTTCCGCTGACAGTCAACCGATGGAGCGGATGGAGCCGATGTTCAGAAGCACTTTGGCATTCATTCGCAGCCTTCTCGGCTTTCGCCTCACGAGGCGGGGGGTCTGGATCGTGCCGCGTCAACTTCCCGCGGCCACATCACTCTCCTGCTGGGGATAGACCAGGACCTTGAGGGACTGTTTGTCTATCATCAAATCCAGCCCCTCATGGATGTTTTCGAGGGATACCCGATGAGTGATGATCGCTTCGGCATCAATCTTCCCTTCGGCCATGAGGCGAAGCCCTTTGGCCACGTGCTCTGGCCGAGAGTCGGAAGACCCCACCAGGCGCAGCTCGCCGTAGTGGAGGATGCGACTGTCAAAGGTGATGTCCGAGTCACCTTTGGGCAGGCTGGCGAACAGGCTGATCCCCCCCCCCTTGCGCGCCAGGCGGATGGACAGCTCGTGCGCCTCACGCGTCGGCCCGGCGACGATCACGACGTCCGCGCCCAATCCATTCGTTCGTTCCTTCACAATCGACGCCACATCTTCATGGGCGCCATCAATCACGAGGACATCCCGAAGCCTGCGCCGCAACAGCAACAACCTCGGCTCCGATCGCTGGGAGATCATCACCTCATCCGCTCCCAGAGCCTTGGCCAGTTCCGCATGCAGAGCACCCAGCGGGCCGCCGCCGAGAACTATCACCCTGTCCCCAGCCTTGACTCCCACAAGCTCCTGGGCGTTGATGGCGCAACTCAACGGCTCGCTCAGGGCGGCGGCTTCGTCCGAAACAGCGCCGGGCACCTTGAGCACGTTGCCGCCGGCCAGGGCCAGCGGGGGAATAGCCAACCGCTCGGCAAAGGCACCGTCGTAATCGTAGCTGATGGGCTTGGCGTTGGGGCACATGTTGCCCAGGCCCAGATCGCAGTACAGGCAGTTTCCGCAAGCAAGGGTCGTGGCCAGAGTGATCCGTTCGCCATCGGCAAAACCCTCCACGTCCGAGCCGACGTGAACGATGTGACCTACCATCTCGTGGCCGATGATGCGCGGGGGATGACAACGGGGGTTGCCGATGGTGGCCAGTTTCTTATCCGTGCCGCAGATGGCACAGTAGCGAACCTCAGCGATCAGATTGTCCCTGGCCGGCAGCGGATCGGGACGATCTTCCACTCGGATGTCGCCAGGCGCGTAGTAGACGGCTGCTTTCATGGTATCCTGTGCTCCATCAGACAGATTCGGGGCAGATCTGCTCCATGCTCCATGGGCATTGTACCACGGATCGCGGCCCGGGGCAACGTGCTGGCGGCTCTTGCGGAGCATTTGCCTGGTTCTACCACTGATGTTATACTGTTCCTATCTGCACAACACCTTCCCCCCACCCTGGCGACGCCAGCGTTCGCCGCTACTCTGCAAAGGAGGCCAGCAATGAAAACGAAACTGAAATTGGACTACCGGAAGACCTTCCTCATTGGCTTCGGATTCTTGGGCACCAGCATCATGTGGGCGCTCTACAACACCTACGTCCCCATCTACCTCCAGGCCGGCAATCCGGCCTTCGACTCGCAACTAGCCGTGCAGACATTCGGTTTCGGCCTGAGCGCCACGCTCACCGGCTTCATCATGACGCTGGACAACATCGCTGCCTTCTTCATCCAGCCCATCATGGGGGCCATCAGCGACCGCACCTACACTCGCATTGGCCGCCGCATGCCCTACATCCTGATCTTCGCCCCCATCGCCGTGCTGGCCTTCGTGCTCATTCCCCTGGTCCCCCAGATGATCCCGGAGAGCTTGAACGGGCAGGTGGGCCAACTCGGCGGGCTGCTCGCCCTTTTCGTCGCCGCGCTGGGCGTGATGCTGCTGGCCATGGCCGTGTTTCGCACCCCGGTCATCGCCCTGATGCCCGACCTGATCCCGTCGCCGCTCCGTTCCAAGGCCAACGGGGTGATCAACCTGATGGGCGGACTGGGCGGGGTGCTGGCCTTCCTGGGCGGCGGCCTGCTCTACAAGATCCTCCGGCCGCTGCCCTTCTGGGTCGGAGGGGCGATCACCCTCATCGCCGTGGCCATCCTCTTCTGGAAAGTCAAGGAGCCCAGGAAACTGGTCGAATCGGCAGCACGGCGGGAGGAGGGGATGGGCGTCTTCAGAGGGTTGCGGGACATCCCGCCCGAAAACGTGCGAAGCCTGGTGCTGCTCATCCTGGCCATCTTCTTCTGGTTCGTCGGCTACAACGCCATCGAGACCTTCTTCAGTTCCTACGGCGTGGTGACGCTGGGGGTGAGCGAATCGACGGCCAGCATGATCCTCAGCGTTGCCTACATCACCTTCATCCTATTCGCTATCCCCAGCGGGTTCATCGCCACCCGCTTCGGCCGCAAGCGGACCATCATCGTGGGGCTGGCCATCTTCGCTGTCCTGCTGATGATTGCCTTCTTCACCCCCGTCGTGCCGGTCATCGTAGCGCTGCTGGCGGTGGGCGGGGTGGCCTGGTCGCTGGTCAACATCAACAGCCTGCCCATGGTGTTGGACATATCCACCTCAGAGACGGTGCTGGGGACCTACACAGGGCTGTACTACGTAGCGGGGACGCTGGCCGCAGTGGTGGGGCCCATCCTCAACGGCTGGGTGATTGACCTGACGGGGCAGAACTACAACATGATCTTCCTGGTCACGCCGGGCTTCTTCGTGCTGGCCATTCTCTGCATGCTGGGAGTCACCAAGGGCGAGGCGAAGCAGGCGGCGAGCAGCTAGCTGATGTGATGCATGGTACGACTCCTCTGAACAAACCTAAACCGTCAGCGGATGGAGCGGACTAAGCAGATTTGGTTCATCTCTAATCCGCTTCATCTGCTTAATCCGCTGACGGTTGGGGCAGCATATCCGCTGCGGGGCAAGGTGTCGAGCGCCGCTGGCAGATCGGCCAGGTCGTCGAGGACGCGGCCCAGGGGATGGGCAGCCACGGCCTCAGCACACCAGTCGGGGGTGTATTCCGTGCGTAGCAAGAAGAACGGGATGCCCATCAGCAGTGGCAAAGCGCCGGGCAGAGAAAAGGTGTCGGCCACCACCGCCAGCCGTGAGCCATCGGCGGCCGCCCGCTCCAGCGCCCGGTAGTAGACTGGACGGCGCAGGTCCACCGGGTGTTTCTCGTCCACCGGCCACACCTGGATCTCCCCCAGTTGCGGGTGCGGGAAGCGAAACGTCCA
>CAZPMV010000043.1:14980-16095 GCA_964587335.1 uncultured Anaerolineales bacterium | reverse complement strand
AGGTTCTATTCGGACTGAACGAGGAGAAACGTGACCGCAAAACGGGACTTGCTGCCTCATCGGTTGCCTGAGCCAGCTCGGCCACGATTTCAGGCCGCAGCGCCAGGGCTGCAGCCTGCACATTCTGCTGTAGCTGCTCGGGATTCCGCGCCCCGGCAATGACAGAAGTCACACCCGGCTGATGCAGCAACCACGCAAGAGCCACCTGCGCCATGGGTCCCCGGATCTTGCCGCATATGCGGCGAATCTCATCAATTGCGGCGAAGGCCTCCTCCTCACATCCAGCTTCGCCATGGCGGGCCAGCGACCGCTCCCCGGAGAAGATCCTGGTGCGAGCTCTGGCCACGGGAACCTCATCGGCTGAGGAGAACTTCCCTGCCAGGAGCCCCTGCGCCAGTGGGCTATACGGGAGGATGCCAATGCTGTTGGCCACGCACTTGTCTGCGATGTCATACTCAATAGCTCGGAAAACGAGGCTGTAGGGTAGCTCGTTGGAGTCTGCACGGCCGACTTCCAGAAGATCAGAGAGGTCTTGTACGCCGAAGTTGGCGACGCCGATGGTGCGCACTTTGCCCTGCTGCCGCAGTTTCTCCATGGCTTCCACCGTCTCTGTGATGGGCGTCACTCGACTGGGCCAGTGTATCTGATAGACGTCAACATAATCGGTGTTCAGTCGCTGCAAACTGCGTTCGCACGCCTGTATCGTCTCATCGGCTGATACGTAGTTGTGATCTACTTCTATCTTGGTGGCAATAACAACCTCATGCCTGTGACCAGCTAAGGCTTCGCCTAGCACCCTCTCCGAAGCACCCTCTTTTCCATAGCCCTCGGCCGTGTTGAAGAAGTTCACACCGGCATCTAGAGCGGCATGAACGGTTGCGATTGACATCGCCTTGTCCTGCTCGCCCCAGTTCCTGTCAGACGCAAGGGCCCAGCCACCCAGTGATATCACAGACACGAACATGTCGGTGTTACCAAGCTTTCGGTATTCCATATCATTTAGCCTCCTGACACAAGATCACGTTTGCCTGCCCCCACACGCGCTCATAGAGGCAGGCTTGTCTACATGTGTCAGCGGATTGAGCCGACATAGCCGCTGGTTTTCTGGTGAGTTT
>CAZPMV010000043.1:0-14880 GCA_964587335.1 uncultured Anaerolineales bacterium | reverse complement strand
TGTCAGCCGATTGAGCCGATATGGCCGAGCGAAGATAAGGTATTGGCCTCTTGCTTGATCTCTGCAGCGGCGATTCGCGTCCAGTTCTCTCCAGCAAGGTCCGCTGTCTGATGTGCGTAGCCGAATCAGCGAGTCAACGAATCAGCGAGTCGGCAGAGACGCTCATTCGCCTATTCGCTGATTCGTCTGCACTTCCCCGATCCATTTCAGCACCTGGCGCACCTTGAGGGTGATCTCATCCCAGTTGCCAGCCGCAACCAGATCCTTGCGGACGAGCTTCGAACCCATACCCACGCAGGCCACGCCCGCCTCAAACCAGTCCTTGATGCTCTCCTCGGTCGCATCCACCCCTCCGGTCGGCATGATGCGCGTCCAGGGACATGGCCCCCGCACAGCCTTCACGAAGGCCGGCCCGCCCACCTGGGACCCGGGGAAGATCTTGCAGATCTCGACGCCAAGCTCCTCGGCCTGCGAGATCTCCGAGGCAGTGCCACAGCCGGGGGAATAGGCCACCTTCCGGCGGTTGCACACCTTGGCCACTTCGGCGTTGAGCACAGGTCCCACGACGAAGTTGGCCCCGGACGAGATGTACAGTGCCGCCGTGCCAGGATCGATCACCGATCCAATGCCGAGGATGATGCTGGGATCTTTTCTGGCAAAGTGCGACACCAATTCGGCAAACACCTGGTAGGCGAGGTCTCCACGATTGGTGAACTCGACCACCTTTGCCCCACCCGCCGCACAAGCCTCAACGACCTTCTGGGCGACCTCTATGTCCGGCTGGTAGAACACAGGTATCACCCCAATCTCTATCATCGTGGTCAGCACTTCCAGCCTCGAAAATCTAGCCATCCGGAATCTCCTTTGTCAGCCGATTGAGCCGATATGCCCGATGGCTTTCTGGTGAGTTGCATCGGTTTCATCGGCTGATCTGCTTCTGTCAGCCGATCTAGCCGCTATGGCCGATGGTTTTCCGGTGAGTCCTCTCGGTTTCATCGGCTTCATCGGCTGATCTCCTTTTGTCTCTGCGGCGAGAACTCCTAGTAGGGGCGACCGGCCGGTCGCCCCTACCGACAGCCCGTCGCTATCGGGAGACCCTGCCGGAGACATCGCCGCCTATCAGTTTCTCCACCTCTGGCACAGTGACCATGTTGAAATCGCCGAACACGCTGTGTTTCAGGCAGGAGGCGGCCACTGCGAAGTTGAGCGCTCTCTGCTTGTCGTCGCCGCAGGTCATCAGGCCGTAGATCAGCCCCCCCGCGAAGGCATCACCGCCGCCGACGCGGTCGACGATGTGGGTGATGTCATAGACGGGGGCCGCGTAGAACTCACCCTCATGCCATAGGACGCCGGACCAGGTGTTGTGGCTGGCAGAGAGAGAACCACGCAGAGTGATGGCCACGGTCCCCAGCTTGGGAAAGCGCTTCGCCAGTTCCTCGCAGACGAATCGGTACCTCTCCGCCTTGACCACACCTGAGGTGACATCGGTCTCCGGCGCTCTGATTCCCAGGACCTTGTCGGCGTCTTCCTCATTGCCCACCGCCACGTCCACATACTTGACCAACTCGGGCATGACCTCACCCGGCTGTTTGCCCCATTTCCACAGCTTGGAGCGGTAGTTGAGATCGCAGGACACCGTCAATCCCATCTCCTTCGCCGTCTGCACACCTTCCAGGCAGACCTCCGCCAGGCTCTCAGAGATAGCCGGCGTGATGCCGGTCCAGTGGAACCAGCCAGCGCCGGAGAAGACGCTCTCCCAATCGATCATGCCTGGTTCGATTGTGGCAATGGCCGAGTTGGCGCGGTCGTAGATCACCTTGCTGCTGCGCTGCACCGCGCCCACCTCCAGGAAGTAGATGCCCAGCCGGGGACCGCCCCGCACGATCTTGCCCACGCCGACCCCATGCTGGCGGAGGAACTGCACACAAGCGGCCCCGAGATCATTGTCTGGCAAGCGGGTCACATAGTCCACAGGCACACCGTAGTTAGCCAGGGAAACGGCCACGTTCGCCTCGCCGCCGCCGTAGATCACATCGAACGAACGCGCCTGTCCGAAGCGCAAGAACCCCGGCGGTGAGAGTCGCATCATGATCTCACCAAACGTCACAACCTTTTTGATCACTTCAACACCTCTCTGATTTGATGTGAGTTGGGGCATCGCCCGGAGGAGTCACGAATGGGCACAGCCGACAGGTGATCTCACGGCTGGCGACCCCGCACCTCGGGGTTGACCACCGAGTGAGGCCAGCGCCCCTCAACCACGTCGATGGCAATGCGACACGCTCCGCGATACAGATCCCTGACGCTTTCCTCAGCGTAGGCGGCCACATGCGGCGTGATGGTGACGTTGTCCAGACCCAACAGGGGACAATCGGAGCTCGGGGGTTCGTGCTCCAGCACATCCAGCCCCGCAGCTCCCAGTGGGCCGTCGGACAAAGCACTTGCCAATGCCATCTCGTCCACTATGGGGCCACGGCTGGTGTTGACCAGCACTGCCCCTGGCTTCATCAGCGCAAACTCCCGCTCACCCAGCAGGTGGTAGGTTTCTTCAGCCAAAGGTGCGTGAACGGAGATGAAGTCAGACTGCCTCAACAACTCGTCCAGCTCAACCAACCTTGCGCCATAGGACAGAGCGACTTCCTCAGATACGTATGGATCAGAGGTCAGGAGCGTAAGCCCCATACCCTTCACCTTCTCGGCCAAGGCCCGCGCGATGCGCCCGAAGGCCACCAGGCCCAGCGTGCTTCCCCGCAGACGGCGAGCAGGTTTGGCTCCGGTGCGGTCCCAGCGTCCCTCACGTATCCAACGGTCCTGGCAGGTGATGTGGCGGGCACTGGCCAGCAACAGGGCCAGGGCGTGATCCGCCACTTCCTCCACGCAGTACTCGGGCACGTTGCACACCATAATGCCTCGCTCGGTGGCAGCAGCTACATCCACGCTATCGTAGCCTATGCCCACGCGGATGATGCAGCGACAACATTCTAATCGTTCGATAACCTGCCGATCGAGCAACGGACGCACCGACTGAATCATCACCACATCAACGTCGCCTGCCGCCTCAAGAACGGCATCCGGTGTGCGATGCTGGCCCACCGTCCAGCTCGCGCCAGCCTCGGCCAGCATCGCCCCCTCCCAGCCCTGAGGCGCGAAGAGGTCATCGTCGTAGTCGACGAGCGCCACCTTGTGTGGCAATCTCACGTTCGTCTTCGTCATGGCAACCTCCTACACCCCACTGAAAGCGGAGAAGCCCCCATCGACGGGAATCACCACACCGTGCACGAATCTGGCCCCATCCGACAGCAACCATAGCACCGTGCCCACCAACTCTGAAGGGTCGCCGAGCCGGCCCATGGGGGTATGATCGACGACTGTCTGCCCACGCCTGGTGAACTCACCGGTCTCCTTATCCATGAGCAAGTAGCGGTTCTGCTCCGTCAGGAAGAACCCCGGAGCTATGGCGTTGACCCGGATCTCGCTGGAGTAGTTCTGCGACATGTGCACCGCCAGCCACTGGGTGAAGTTGCTGACGGCGGCCTTGGCTGCAGAGTAAGCGACCGTTTTGGTCAGCGGGCTCAGCGCCGCCATGGATGATATGTTGAGTATGCAGCCGGAACCCTGTTCCGCCATGATCTGTCCAAAGACCTGGCTGGGCACCACAGTGCCGATGCAGTTGAGCTCGAACACCCAGCGCAGAGCATCGGCAGGCAGTTCAAAGAAGGGCAACTCCTCGCTGGTAGTGGCCTCCTTCTTGTTTCCGCCAGCGCCATTGATCAGGATATCCACCCGACCGAAGGCAGCGACCACCTGCCTGGCCGCTTCGTCAACACTGGTCCTGTCCACAACGTTGGCTCTGACGGCCAGCGCCTCTCCTCCGCTTTCTCGCAGGCCAGCGGCCACCCGCTTCGCTCCGTCGAGGTTGATGTCCAGGATGGCGACCTTAGCGCCGCAAGCACTCAGCGCACGGGCCATGGTGCTGCATAGTACCCCGCCGCCGCCTGTGATGACCGCGACGCTGCTCGAGAGGTCATAGGGATTCTTCAGGTCCATTTGGTGCTCCTTAGCAATACGCCTGTTGTTTGATAGTCCAAGGTTCACAGAATCCTCCTCAGGTACATCCCGGCGAACTCCGGCATATGGTGTGTCCTACCCAGAATAGCCCAACTGCCGGGAGATACTGGAAGCCGTTGAGATCACCACGCCGGCCAGTTCCAGAGCGCGCTCCATGCTCAGGCGAAAGGCAGGCCCCGAGACACTCAGTGCAGCCACCGGCCTCCCTTGATGATCGAACACTGGCGCCCCCACGCAGCGGATGCCTTCCTCGTTTTCGATGTTGTCCATGGCGTAGCCTTGACGCCGAACCCGCTCAAGTTCCTCCGCGAATGCCTCCCTGTCGGTGATGGTATTGGGCGTGTGCGCGGGCAACCCGTGCTCCTCAATAATACGCTCCACTTGGTCGTCCGGCATGAAGGCCAGCATGGCCTTGCCCACGGCTGTGGAGTGAGCGAAGCCCCGACGCCCGATCGCCGAGTGCATGCGCACGGCCTTCGAACACTCCACTTTGTCAATGTAGGTCACCTGCCCCTGGTCCATGACCACCAGATGAACCGTCTCCTGAGCGATATCCCTGAGCTCGGTCAGGAATGGCAGAGCTTGCCGGCGCAACTGGATGCTGTCGAGCAGGCTGCTGGCCAGTTCCGTGATCTTGAACCCCAGGCGGTATTTCTCGGGGCTCTCCGGATCTTGACCAACGTATCCCCCTGTGGCCAACGTGGTCAGCAGACGGTAGACGGTACTACGAGCCAATCCCAGCTTGCGGCCGATCTCACGGGCGGACAGGGGGCCGGCCGCCTCCCCCAGGCAATCCAGGATGTCCATTGCTTTCTTGACCGTCAGAGTCAATCCTGGTTCGTGCTCGGTCATATGCCTATCTTGACCTCCATCATGTTGGCACACACTGGGTGTGCATGATTCGAGTGAATAGCTTACGAAGAGGGGAGTGAGTTTCCAACGCCGGAGAAGTAGCCGAGGACCGACAATCGGCGAACATAGCACCAGTGCCGGTGCTTTTGGCGGCCTGCACTCTGCCAGGGCCGGAGCGTTTCGTAAAGGCCCACCGGGCCGAAGTTGACACAGCCGAGGCCATCGCTACATCTCCGATCTGAAGAGGCTCAGTATCCTACCATTTGGACGGACCGTCCACTCCATGAACCAGTATACCACACAACCCGGGGCTTGTCAAACCAGCCGGCCGCTAACATGCGGCAGTCCTGGCATGATGGTTGCGGCAATCGCCATTCCCTCAGGCCGACACCTACGCGGTCCATCACTATCTGTCGGATGTCCCATTTTCCTCCCCTTCGTGCTGATGTGGGGACAGGTCCGATACGTGCAGCCGCCAATCACCTACGTGTCACTTCCAGCCCCTTCTGCACCGATACATCGTCTGGACCGACGCGTCTGCGACAGAGCGCCCCTGGTTACGGATCACTGACCGCCCGTGACGTCAGTGGTCTCTTCAAGTTCGAAGCGGTCAGGCGTAGGGTGGGCTTGGCGGCGCTGGATACAACTCTTCCAACCGCTCCCGCACCTCGGGCGGGATCTTCACCTCCAGGGCCTCCAGATCATCCTCGAACTGAGCCACGGTACGGACGCCCAGGATCACGCTGGACACGGCCGGATGGCGCACGGCCCAGGCGATGGCCAAACGAGCGGCAGTTGTGCCCATCTCTGCGGCGATCTTGGCCAGTTCCCGACCCTTTCGGATGTTCTCGTCACTCCAGTACATACCCATCATCACAGCGTTCTGCTCCGGGTCGGCCGCCCGTGTGTCCTTGGCTGGGGGCTCGCCGGGCACATACTTGCCGGTCAACAGGCCATGCGCCAGGGGCGAGAAGGTCACGTTTCCAATCCCCTCGTTCAACGTCACCGGGAACACCTCAGCCTCGGGGTAACGAAAGAGCAAGTTGTAGCGAGGCTCGTTGACCACAGGGGGACGAGCGCCGAGTTCACGCGCTATGTGCTGAGCTTTGACCATCCTCCAGGCCGGCCACTCCGACACACCCCAGTAGAGGATCTTGCCCTGGCGCGCCAGGTCATCCATGGCTCGGATGGTCTCCTCAAGAGGAGCCGTCGGGTCCGGTCTGTGGCACATGTAGATGTCCACGTAGTCCATGCCCAGACGGCGCAAGGAAGCGTGGCACTGCTCCTTGATGTGCTTGGCCGACAGTCCTCGATCATTGGGGCCGTCGCCCATGGGCGCAAAGACCTTGGTCAGCACCACCAGCGATGAACGGGGATACTCGGCCAAGCAGAGGCCCAGTACCTCCTCGGCCGCGCCATGGTTGTAGGCATTCGCCGTGTCGAAGAAGTTGATACCGTTTTCGTAGGCGGCGCGCACTATCTGGCGCGACGTCTCCTCACCAACTTTGAACCCGATGGTCAAGTAGGAGCCAAGCCCCCCAAGACACTCAACCGCGGTCCCCATTTGCCCAATTGCCGATATTCCATTGTCTGCTCCCTCCGAGATGTCTTCTAGCCCAGCCGCATCCGGGCGATCTGTGTACGCCAGACCATCAAATGACCGGTTGGCCGCGGGTGCCTTCGTCCGACCAGCCACGTCTGCCCTCGTAGTGCCCCTTGTAGTCGTAGTCCACTACCTCGAGCGCTGTCAGCCACTTGCACCACTTGTACCCATACTTGCCGTCTGCAGTGGCCCTCAGGGGAAAGCCGTGGTCTGGCGTCAGCGGCCCTCCGTTCATGGTATGAGCCAGCAGAAAGGCCTCCGGACGTTGGCGGATCTCCTCGATAAACAGATCGGTGTCGTATCCGTCTGCCCCGTGAAGAGCAACCTTGTACGCCCTTTCAGGGATGCCTGCATACTCCAGCACGTCCAGCAGCTTGGCGCCCATGAATGCGATCCGGCCCCAGTGGACGTTGGTCATGCATTGCAGAACCATGACAGCCGAGACCTGCTCGAAGCCATCGCGGATCTGATCTAGCGACAGCCTGACCGGCGGATTGACCAGCCCCTTTATGACCAGTACATAGGCGCTACTATCCTCTTGCCAGCGACTGAGTTCGCGAGGCCTGCCGAATATGTGATAGGTGAACAAGTCAGAGACAGACGTGATGCGCGGGTCATCCTCAGGCAGTCTCCTCGTCATGATGCCGTTCCCTTGAAAGGCGCCTCAAGACCTCCGGGCCACCTGTGCCTCTGTGGCAAGTCTGGCGGTTTCTTCGGTAGAGTCATCGTATCCCATCTCCACGGAGATGTCTGCTGCAATCCTCATGACCAGCTCGGCCAGAGCCGGAACCTTGTCCAGTGTCACGCGCATCGTAGGCGCGGACAAGCTGAGTGCCCCCACCACCTTGCCCCGGTGATCGCGAATAGGACCAGCCAGACAACGCACGCCGACGTACCGCTCTTCATCATCAAGGGCATATCCCTGCTGCTGCACTAATTGTAGATGCATCTGCAAGGTTGGAAGGTCAGTCATCGTGCGCGGAGTATAAGCAGAGAGAGGCTCAGTCTCCAGCAGCTCCTTCTGCTGAGCTTCTGGCAAAGCAGCCAGTAGGACCTTGCCAGCAGATGTTGCATGGGGCGCAAACGGGACTCCGATGTCGTTGGTCACTGCCAGGGCCGAGGGGCTCGGTTCGTGGTCCAGGCAAAGGGCGTGATCATCTGCCATGACCGCCAGGTTGGCGCTCTCACCCGTCTCGCGTACCAGTCGCTTGAGGTAAGGCTTGGCCACAGAGCGCAGGCTGAGGCGATCAATGGCCAGCCGACTGAGCTCGACGACCTTGAGCCCCAGCCAGTAGCGTTTGCTGTCGGGGTCCTGTTGGACGTAGCCGCGCCAGAGGAGTGTGCTGAGCAGCCGGTGCACTGTGCTGCGATCCACACCCAGCGCCTCGGACAGTTCGGGCAGTCCGGCAGGTTTTTCCGCCAGGCCGAGGAGTTCCAGCAGTTGCAGCCCGCGATTCAGGGATTGGACGTACGACCCTCGGGGTTCGGAACGCAGCGCTTTGGCCATCAGGGCATCACCTTCCACGTTTCCGTCTGTCGCAACGACATCACATGAAGTGCAAGCCAGTGCAGAAGAACTGTCCTACTCTGGGAATAATCATCCGAACATCCAGTGTTGACAAGACGATTTGTTGTATGCTATAATATCTGCGTTGCGATACACGCAATGGCATTGCGCCCAGATTATGCACCAGCATGACACCATTGTCAAATCGACCAAATGAGATACACACAGGCGACTCGGCCTTCTTGCCAGCTAGAGGCAACTGAGAGAGCTCTCGAACAATGCTGAATCCAGACACTCCAGGCAATGTGCGGCAAGCCTGAAGACGGCCAAGAATGACCATGTTCAATCGTTTGCCTGGGTTGATGCGAGCTCGGACACAGTGGCATCGCAGACAGAGAGTGATTCGGCGCGCCGTGCGCTCGTTGCGGTGGTCTGCCCTACGCTCTCCACTGTCGCACAGGCTGCGGCCAAGGCCTCCTGGATCTGTCGAACAGCGCAACCAGCGCCTCATGTCGGCGGAGGGCATCGGCATCGGGCTGGCACTCGGCGTAGGTACGTTCCTGCCTGTCTTCCTGTTGCGCTTGGGAGCGTCCGACCTACTGATCGGCTTGCTGACCGCCATGCCCTCGCTGGCGGGTATCCTGCTGGCCATACCGGTCGGTGAGTTCCTGGCGCGACAGCCGCACATCGTGCCCTGGTATTCGAGAGCGCGGCTATCTGTACTGTCCTGCTATGTACTGACCGGGCTGGTGCCTTTCTTCTTCACCAGCTATCGGCCGGAGGCAATCATCCTGATCTGGGCGCTTGCCGCCATTCCGCAGATCTTCGCTGGAGTATCCCTCACCGCGATGATGGGCGCTGTGGCCGGGCCCAGAGGACGGTTGGCGTTGGCCAGCCAGCGCTGGTCCATCTTCGGCTTGGTCAGTGCGCTGACCATAGTTATCGCCGGCCAAGTGCTGCGGCGTCTTGGGTTTCCGCTGAACTATCAGGTTGTCTTCATCAGCTCGGTAGTGGGCGCGATCATCAGCTACATCACGTCAAGCCGTGTCGAACTGCCAACCAGCGAGGTGACGACGACACGTCAACCTATTGGCCAGGTGCTCCGTCAGCATATCAGCGTCCTGCGCGGCAGCAAGCGATTCCTGCGCTTCACGGCGGGCCAGTTCGTGTTCCGATGGGGCCTGTTATTGCCAGTACCGCTGTTTCCCATCTACTGGGTGCGCAGCGTCCACGCCTCCGATGCGGCCATAAGTGCAATCGGCACCGTTCAGACTGTGGTGACCATGGCGGCCTACTTCCTATGGACCCAGGCCTCCCGCCGGGGCAAAGAGCGGCACGTTCTGCTGGTCAGCAGCCTGGGGCTCAGTTTCTATCCACTCCTGACCGCCCTCACGCCTCGGGTGGAGCCCTTGGTTCTATGGGCTGCTCTGGCCGGCTTCTTCAATGCCGGTGTGAGCCTGGTGTTCTTCGACGTCCTGCTCAGCACCTGCCCCGCGGAGCGACAGACAACTTACATTGGCATGTACCAGACCACCGTGTACATCGCTGGCCTTCTGGCGCCTATGGTCGGCACAGCCTTGGCCGGCGCAGTGGGCATCGTGCCGGCCTTGGTGCTGGGCACCGCTCTGCGATTGGCCGGCTTTGCCTTGATGGCCATGCTCGGAGTGGGCAAGGCAGAACCGGTTTCACCGGAGGAGGCGCCAGCCTAGCGGAGCTCATGAGACAAGTAGTGATCCATCTGGACCGCAAGCGAGAGCAAATCGAGGTAAGCACGGTCAACGGGTTCCAGTATCCTCGCAACCTCCTGGGCTACGCCTACGAGGGGGCAGAGATACATGGCGCGGTGCCATTGTCTATCCACCACTTCGTCAAATGCGTGCTGTTGGATAGGGAGCCTTTGGTGACCCTGGAAAGCTCACTGCGCGTGACCCGCATTCTCGACGCTATCCAGCGCTCCATTGACCTGGGAGCGCCGGTCCGCCTGGAAAGCTGAGGTTTTGAACCATGGAACTGTTCGACGCTTGCTGCTACATCGGTCGCTGGCCCAGCGAACAGCTGGCCTTCGCCACAGTTGAAGGATTGCTGGCTGAGATGGATCGGCTGGGCATCGGCCGCGCCCTGGTCACCCATACTCTGGCGTGGCAGAACGTACCTGCCGTCGGGAACGCTCACTTGATGGAAGAGATTGCCGGTCATCCCCTGCTGGAACCGTGCTGGGTGGTGATGCCAGGCGAGACAGAGACAGGAGGACCAACGAGGGAGGTGGAGGCTCTCTGTGAGACCATGGCCGCTCAGAACGTTCGGGCCGTGAGACTATGTCCCCGCGATCACGTCTATCCCCTGGCGGACTGGATGGCCGGCGACCTGTTGGCCGCTCTGGCAGACCGCCGCTATCTGGTCCTGCTGGACCTGGACCAGGTTGTGTTGCCCACCGGTCTGTTTGACGTGAACCCAGCAGGATGGCGTGATGTGGCCTGGCTATGCCAAGCCTTCCCCGCCTTGTCCGTGGTCCTCACCAAAGTGGGCTACCGAGCCTTGCGCGTGTTGCCATTCTTGATGCAGGATTGCCCGAACCTTTTCTTGGACCTTTCCTATTTTGCGACTCACCAGGGCGTCGAGGAGATCACGGCAACGCTGGGCGCTGAGCGGTTGCTGTTCGGCACCAACCAACCACTGACCGACCCTGGTGGCGCGCTGACCCGCCTCCTTTACGCTGAGATCACCGCTGATCAGCGAGAGATGATCGCTCACGGGAACCTGGAACGGCTTCTGGATCGAGTGAGCGGCGTGGGACACAGACCTGCACAGTCCCCCGTGGAAGGAGTGCCAGACAGACCCCCAATTACCATAGCCAACTCCGGCCCGGACTCTTCGCAGGAACAGGGAGAGCAAGCCTCTGGGCACAAGTCCGCTGACTTGGCAGCTCTGGTACAGGCAGGGCGCAGTCTGAGCGAATCGGGGCTGGAGATCATCGACGCCCACGGGCACGTGGGGCCTTACCGCAACTTCTACATTCCCAATCCAAGCGCAGACAGCATTGTGAGGACAATGGATCGCTGTGGCATTGCTCGAGCCTGTCTGTCCTCCAACATGGCAATCGGACCAGACTGGGTCACCGGCAACCGCCTGACGGCAGAGGCAGTGGCAACCTATCCGGAGCGGCTCATCGGACACGCCGTGGCCAACCCCAATGAGCCCGAACGGATCAGGTCAGAGTTAACCTACGCTTTCGACGAGTTGGGGCTGAAGGCGATCAAGCTGCATCCAGACCTGCACGCACATCCCATCGGGGGAGAGGGATACCAGCCGGCCTGGGAGTTTGCCGCCGAGCGGGGATGCCTTGTCCTCTCCCACACCTTCCACGGCTCTCGCTACTGCGACCCCACCGCTTTCGGCCCGCTGGCCGAGCGCTACCCACAGGTGCCTATCATCCTACTCCACAGCGGGTCTATGACAGCAGCGTTCGAAGGAGCCATTGCGCTGGCCCGGCAACATGCCAATCTGTACCTGGACCTGAGCGGCTCATACATCACCGGCCCTTGGATCGCCCGCATGGTAAGCGAGGCCGGGGCCGAACGAGTGATCTTCAGTTCCGACATACCGTTCATTGACCTGCGCTACAGCCTGGGACGCGTGGTCTTTGCCCAGTTGACTCTGGAAGAGCAGAAGTTGGTCTTAGGTGGAAACATCCGCCGCTTGATGGGGTTGTGAGAGGCGCCATCGTGATCCGCCATTCTACTATGCAGGAGGAGCCTCTCAGTGTCATTAGGTTAAGGTGTAGCATAGGGCCTTGTGCCCGTTTTGTGCCGCCACAAGACGCCGACAAGAGGCTAAACTGCACCTAACTTCATGACATTGACGAGCGTCTGATCACATGAAACCAGCGAGCACCGTGTGGCTGGACGAGAGCAATCAGGTAGGCGACGAAGAAGTCGCCTTCCAGGAACGCTTCCAGGACCCTGGAAGCGGCATTCCCATCCTGCGACTCACCAGCCAGCCTTGCATCAACAGGAACATCTACCCTGAAAACCCCGTCAGCACGCTCGATGGCAAGCGGTTCATCTTCGCCCGCAACAGCGCCTTGGCAGGCAAGACCACTTTCTGGATCGCGGACGTGGAGACCCACAGGATACGACAGATCACCGATGAGGAGAATGCCAGCGCGCCGGTCGTCACGCCAGACGGCAAGTGGCTCTACTATTCGGCAGGGCGCGTCATCAAGCGTTTGTCCCCCGTCACCTTTGAGCGCGAGGATTGCTTCGTGATTCCAGAGGAGTTGCGAGAGGTGAAAGGCATCCGCTCTGTGGACTACTCCGGTACGCGCTTTCTCGCTGCCGCGAGGGGGCAATCAGGACTCTACGGCGTGGCAGTCATTGACTTGGCTATGCGAAAGGCGTGGATGATCTTTGAAAGCCGCGATTGCCGCAATGCACACCCTCAGTACTCGCGCAACGCTGGCAGGAAGGTATTGGTGCAGGTCAACGACGGAATAGAAGTGGACGAACACGGCAACATCGTCCGTCTCGTCGGCGATGCTGGCGCCAGCCTGCATGTGCTGAACGACGATGGCAGCGGTCGTGAGCGGTTCAAGATCGGTTCTTCGCCACTGGAGCGAGTGCAGGGGCATCAGTGTTGGGTAGGACGCCAAGATGCGATCCTCACTACCCTTCATAGTCGGGAAGATGTCTCTGCGCCATGGGTTCAGGACCGTATCGTAATCATCGCGCCGGGCGAGGAAACCTACAGCGTCGTCGGTGAAGGCAAAGGTTTCACCCACATCCACACCAGCCCCGAGGGCAAGTGGTGGGTCTCGGACTGCAACAAGACAGCCGACATCTACGTCGGTTCCTTGAGAACCGGACAGTACCGCCTGCTGTGCCACAGCGGCGCGACGTTCGGCGCCCCCAATTACACTCATCCCCATCCGTTCTTCCTCGGCGATGGCAAGACGGTCGGCTGGAACAGTGATGTGACGGGCGTGCCGCACATCTACTGCGCGCCCATACCCGAGGGCTTTCTGGAGGATCTTGTCTGATTCTGATGGCTGCTTCTGGAATGGATGCAGTAACCAACTCACAGCAACGGGAGGTACGCGGCATGTTCAGACCATCCGGCGTCTATGCGGCGATGATGACCCCTTTCGACGAGAAGCGCTGCCTGGACGAGCCAGTGCTGCGGGACTTGGTGGATTTCCTGATCGAGGCGGGCGTGGATGGGCTGTTCCCATGCAGCAGCAGCGGGGAGTGCGCCCGGTTGACCGATGAAGAGCGGCGCCGATTGATCGAGATCGTCCTAGACCAGACGGACGAACGGGTGCGGATCACGCCGGGCGTCGGCGCCCCGGGAGTGGATCAAGCCATCACCTATGCACGCCAGGCGGACGACCTGGGGAGCGATGGAGTCGTCCTGTGCCCTCCGTACTACTACCACAACGTGCCCCAGGAGTCCGTGGTTCGCCATTTCCAGATCATCGCCGAGGCCGTGGACATTCCCATCATCATCTACAACATCCCCGTCTATTGCAGTCCGATCACGCCGGAGAACGTGAGCATCCTGTGCCAGGACTATCCCCACGTGGTGGCCATCAAAGACAGCTCCTGCAACATGGTCACCTTCAACCATCTCTTGGACCTGACCGCCGCGGTACGCCACGACTTCAGCGTCCTGACGGGCGCCGAGGAGATGCTCTATCCGGCAATGATGATGGGAGGCAACGGCGGCATGATGATCAGCGCCTGCGTGGTGCCTGAACTGCTGATCGAACTCGTACGCTGCGCCCAGGCCGGTGAACACGACAGAGCACGTCAGTTGCAGCTCTCCTTGTTGAAGTTAACCCGCGCCATGGGCACCGTGCCATTCCCGGCTGGCTACAAGCTGGGCCTGGAGGCTCGGGGCTTCCCCGTGGGGGGAGACCGTCATCCCATGGGACCTGCAGGAGAGAGACTACGAGAAGCCTATCGTCCACTCGTCAGCGAACTGGTTTGGCAGGTGCTGGATGAGGCAGGCGTTACACCAGTAACTGGCAAAAGGCGGTGATACATTACGCCGAAGCCAACACTCGAGGAACCATGCAGGACTCCCCTGAAAGAGGTCATTCAGCCACAGAGACAGGGAGTACACAGAGGAAAGACCAAGATAGAAAACATCAGGTCAGGAGGCCTACTCACATGAACCTCGGACTGAACGGCAAAGTGGCGCTGGTCACCGGCGCCAGTAGGGGAATCGGGTTGCGCACAGCCCGACTGTTGGCCAGTGAAAGCTGCCATCTGGGAATCTGCGCGCGCAACGGCGATGATTTGGCCAGAGCCGCAGATGAGCTGCTGGACACGGGCATTCGAGTGAGTGCTGTCGAAACCGATGTCACCGACCCTGCGGCTGCAGCGCGGTTCGTCGACCAATGCGCCGCCGAATTGGACAGGATTGATATTCTCATCAACAACGTGGGTGGTTCCTCTGGCGGCGGGCTACTGGAGGCCACCGACGATGACTGGCGGCTGACGTTCGAACTCAACGTCTTGCAGGTAGTGCGCATGGTACGACTGGTGGTGCCACACATGCGGCAGCAAGGCGCGGGTGCCATCGTCAGCATAGCGTCCATCTCTGGATGGCATCAACAACTCTCGGGCACACCGCAGTACGGCGCTTCCAAAGCCGCTCTCATTTTCCTCACCGAGTGGCTAGCCCTGGAGCTGGTACACGACGGAATCCGCGTCAATACCGTCTCCCCCGGCTCAATCATCTGGGATGGGGGATCCTGGGACTGCTTTCGGGAAGAACACCCCGACTCGTTCGCCGCTTATGTCCAGGACGGGTTCCCCATGGGGCGACTGGGCAAGCCTGAGGAGGTAGC
>CAZPMV010000042.1:13982-16127 GCA_964587335.1 uncultured Anaerolineales bacterium | reverse complement strand
CCAGCGTGTCGTGCAGCTCGCGGGCCAACCGATTCCGTTCGCGGCTGGTGGCTAACTGTTCGATGGTGGCAGCGTGGCGGCGCAACCGTTGGTGGGCGGCCTCCAGTTGGACATGTTGCCGCCGCTCCCGCCGGGCCAGGACGCTGACGAGGAGGGGCACTGTGTACAGCAAGGCGACCCGCGTCGTCGCCCCCAGGAAAAAGCCCCGGCTGAGGATGTCCCGCTGCAAGGCCCAGACGCCGGTACCCAGGTGCAGGATCGTCGCCCAGGTGCTGCCCCAGACCGCTCCCCGCCGGCCATAGCCCCAGGCCAGCAGTATCAGGGGGATGAGCAGGAAAAAGAAAGGCTCAATGGGTGAGGTTTCTATCCAGTGACTGGCTACCGACGATGGCAGATCCAAGCGTTCGGGCCAGAAAGCGGGGCAATCAAAGAAGGAGGGAGCCGAAACCAGGCTCTCCAAGAGCACGTCCAGGCCCAGGGCCAGGGCCAGGAATGACCGGCCCAGGGGCTGCTCCAGCCAGGGCGGCAGCACCAACAGGGCCACCAGCAGGATGGGGACGGCGCGCAGCAGGATTCCCAAGCGAGCGGAACCTCCCAGCCCCAGGATGGTCAGGAAGCCCAGGCCCAGTAATGCCAGCTTCACGAGCAGCGTCAGGCGGTAGACGCGCAGCGCCTCGCGTATGGGCAGTGATTGCTTCATGGTGATTCTGTACCGGACACTTTCTCAATAAGCAGCTAGATGCATAGTCTCCCGCCATTGCGTTGACGATGTTCGTAGTAAGCCACGGCGCGTAGCGGAGTGGCGTTTTGACGGCACTCCACTTCGTTTCGTGCCTGACTACGAGCCATGAACACGTTGCAGGGAGACCACCCAAGTGTCCGGCCCCAGAAAAGGTCAAGCGGACTCGACTTCTGTCTCCCCATGCGCGAGGTAGTCTTCAATGGCCGCGCCGAGCGCTGCTGGTTTGAAGCCCCACGGCCCCAATCCCCCAGCATAGACCACGCGCCCATCCAACCCCACGAGGTACAGGCGGGTGGGCCAGGCGGCATAGGCTTTATTCACAGCGTCGTCCATTTCGTCTACGTAGGTCCGGATGCCGTACTGCAGGGCGGTCTCGCACTGCCCTGCGACCGCCTGCCGCTCCTCGATGGTCTGGGGATTGTACACATCGGTCGCTGCTTTGGACCCGCGCAGCCTAAAGAACAGCCCCGCTAGTCCTCCGCCGAGCCACCACCCGTCCACCGGGTGTGCTTCGCGGATGTAGATTGTCAGGAACTGCACACGGTCGTGATACTGAGCGTAGAGATCGTGGAGACTCACGGTCCCCTCGACGAAGGGCGGTCAGGTGAAACTGCCGAAGATCAGCGCCACCGGCTGGCGGCCGCGAAAGTTGGAGAGGCGAACAGGATTCTCGGCGTTCACATCGCGCACCTCGAAATCGGGGGCAATGTCCCCGGCTTTGGGCGCGAGGGCATTGAACCGCTTCTGCCACGCCCTGGATTCCTTCATGCTGCTGATCGTCTTGGTCACGATGTCGCTGCTTTCTGAGAATGGGCTTCCGGCGTTCCCAGTCCCTTGAACTGACTCATGTACAGGTTGTGGTAGAACCCGCCTTGAGCCAGCAACTCGTCGTGTGCGCCCCGCTCAATGATACGCCCCTCGTTGATGACCAGTATCTTGTCGGCGTCACGGATGGTGCTCAAGCGGTGGGCGATGACGAAACTGGTGCGCCCTTCCATCAGCCGCAGAAGCGCTTCCTGGATACTCTTCTCCGTGCGGGTATCCACGCTGCTGGTCGCCTCGTCGAGAATCAGAATGCCCGGATCGGCCAGAATGGCGCGGGCGATAGCCAGCAACTGACGCTGTCCTTGGCTCAGGTTGCTGCCCCGCTCCGAAAGTTCCGTGTCGTATCCCTGGGGCAAGCGGCGGATGAACTGGTCGGCGTTAGCTAGCCTTGCCGCGGCAATGACCTCTCCGTCGGTGGCGTCCAAGCGACCATAGCGGATGTTCTCTATCACCGACTCGGAGAAGAGAAAGGTATCTTGCAGCACGATGCCCAGTTGGCGGCGCAGACTTGCCTTCTTTATCTCGCGAATGTCCCAGCCGTCGATCTGAATAGCGCCACCGTCAATGTCGTAGAAGCG
>CAZPMV010000042.1:0-13882 GCA_964587335.1 uncultured Anaerolineales bacterium | reverse complement strand
GGAACCAGCATGGCGTAGGTCTGCGCCTGGGTGCCGACCTGGCGCACCTTCTCGTTGGCGGCGTCAAAACCCGCCAGCGTGCTGGCCTGCTGCCCAAAGGCCATGATCACCCGCTGCCCGCTGAACATCTCCTCCAACTTGCCATTCAACTGGCCGATGCGTTTCTGGTACTCGCGGAAGCCCCGTCGGGTGCGTTTCCCCACGAAGCCTACCAGCCACATCATGAAGGGAAAGACGACCATCGAGCCCAAGGCCAGCCAGAAGTTGATCGCAAACATCATCACCACGATGCCAACCAGCGCAAGCAACCCGCCGAACAAGTCCGTCACGCTCTGAGAGAGCACGCGGCTGATGGCATCCAGGTCGTTGGTCAACCGGCTCATCAACTCGCCATGCGGATGGCGGTCGAAGAAACTGAGCGAGAGTGTCTGCAGGTGCTCGAAGAGATCGCGGCGCAAGGCGCGCATCGTATTCTGAGAGACCCTGGCCATGATCACGCTCTGGCCAGCCCTTGCCAGCCAGGCGCCGATGTAGGCGCCCAGCATCAGCGAGATGATACGCAGCAGCCCGGCCAAATCGCCGGCAGCGATGAACCTGTCAATGGCGACGCCAATTAGGTAGGGTACCAGCAGATCCAAGGGCGTGCTCACAATCACCAGCATGAGAACGCCGACCAGCGCCCATCGGTAGGGACGCAAGGTGGCGAGTAGCCGATGCAATGTGCCGCGCATATCGCGGGCTTTTTCGATCCTCGCCCCCCTGTGTTTCCCCCCGGGGCCGGGCATGCCGGTGGCGGGCGGTGAGGATTGTGTCTGTCGTTCAGTCATTGCGCGATTTTCCTTGTGAACTATATGATCCGCTGACGATTACGTGGGTGTTTTCAGAGGAGTCGCAAAAGGCCAGACCTGAAACGCAGAGTGAGATTGCGTCCCACGTCTTGCGTTTCACGCACCACCGTCCCCCAGTTGCGACTCGTAGATCTCCTGATAGATGGGACTGGAGGCCATCAATTCGGCGTGCGTGCCTTCGGCAGCGATCTGTCCCTGATCCAGCACCACGATCTTGTCGGCGCCGAGCACAGTGCTGATGCGCTGGGCGATGACGAAACTGGTGCGCTCGGCCATCAGTTTTTCCAGTGCAGCCTGGATCTCGGCCTCCGTCTCCACGTCCACGGAACTGGTGCTGTCGTCCAGGATGAGCACCTTCGGCTGCACCAGCAGGGCGCGGGCGATGGCGATACGCTGCTTCTGGCCGCCGGACAGGTTCACCCCCCGCTGGCCGACCGCGGTGTCGTAGCCATCGGGAAAAGCGGTGATGAAGTCGTGGGCCTGCGCGGCTTTGGCAGCGGCGATGACTTCTTCCTCCGTAGCATCAGGGCGACCGTAGCTGATGTTGCCGCGCACGGTGCCGCTGAACAGCACCGCTTCTTGCAGGGCAATGCCCACCTGAGCGCGCAGTTCGTCCAGCGGGATGTCGCGCACATCCACGCCGTCCAGAGTCACGCTCCCCCCATCTGCGTCGTAGAAGCGCGGGATCAAGTGGATGAGGCTGGATTTGCCCGAACCGGTGGCGCCCAGGATGGCCACTGTCTGGCCCGGTTCAGCCACTAGGTTGACATCCTTGAGCACAGGCTCGTCGCAGCCCTGGTTGTAACTAAAGCAGACTTCCTCAAAGGCCACGCGTCCAGTCACGTGAGGTAGAGATTGCGCCTCGGGGCGATCTTGCACCTCAGCAGTGCTATCCAGCACTTCCCAGATGCGTTCAGCGGAAGCGTCGGCGGCGGAAATCGGCCCGATCATTCCTGCCAGCATCATCAGGGGGAAGAGTGAGAAGGCCATGTAGTTGATCGAGGCCATGATCTGGCCCACGGTGAAATCCCCCAGGATGGCCGATTTCCCGCCAAACCAGACGACGCCCACCACGCCCAGGTTGACCAGGAACAGCATAGTGGGGATCAGTGTGGCGATGAGTTGCATGACCTTGACGTTCTCGGCCGTCAGATCGCGATTGGCCCGGTCGAAGCGAGCGTTTTCGTGTTCGTCGCGCACGAAGGCCTTGACCACGCGCACGCCCGCCAGATTCTCCTGCAAGACCTGGTTCAAGGTGTCCAGCTTCTTCTGCACCGATAGGAAGAGTGGACGTCCTTTGGTGAGAAAGAACCAGATGATACCCCCGGCCAGCGGCAGCAAGGCCAGCATCAGCAGCGCCAACTGCCTGCTGGTGGCAGTCAACATGACCACGCTGCCGATCATCCACAGCGGGGCGCGGGTCAGTAAGCGCAGGGACATCTGCACGATCAACTGTACCTGGTTGACGTCGCTGGTGGTGCGCACCAGCAGTTGGCCCGTCTGGATGTGATCCAGATTGCCAAACGAGAAGGTCTGTATCTTACGGACGAGAGCGCTGCGCAAGTCGGCGCTCACGCCCATGGCCACCCGCACCGAAAGCACCGTGTTGCCAACGGAAAACAAGGCGCTCAGCACAGCGGCCCCCAGCATCAGCAGGGAGGTGGTGAGGATCATCCCCATGTCTTGCTTGGCCACGCCCTCATCAATAGCTTGCTGGGTCAAGCGCGGGATCAGCAAGTCCGCTACCACCACGCCCAGCAACAGCGCCATTGACAGGATGGCCCGCCGTTTGTACGGCCCAACGAATTTCAGCAATCGTCTAAGGTTGCTCATCTGAAGTGACTCCTAGCTCCAAGCGCCCACCTGACAACCCCGCCGCGAGCGGCGGGGAGGCTTGTTAATCCCAGACAGTATAGCGGCGAATGCGCTCATAGTCAAGTCAACAAGCCCGGCGAGGGGTTGGAACCTTCGCTCATCACAAAGCAGGGTCCTGTCTGCACCCGTTCTGCGGTTCATCCCTTTCGATCAACCCATCCCGCAGATGGATCGCCCGCTTACTGTAAGCTGCCGTCTCGGCGTCGTGGGTCACGAAGATGACGGTGATGCCCTGCTCGTTCAGTCGCTTGAAGATGCGCAGGATCTCCTGGCCCGACTTGGTGTCCAGGTTGCCTGTCGGCTCGTCGGCCATGATGATGCTCGGTCCCGTCACCAGCGCCCGGGCGATGGCCACCCGTTGCTGCTCCCCGCCCGACAGTTCGTCGGGCTTGTGGCCCACCCGGTCGCCTAGACCGACGGATTCCAAGGCCTCTCGCGCCCGTTTGCGACGCTTGCGAGAGCCGACGCCAGCATACATCAGCGGCATCTCCACCTGGCGTAAGGCCGTGGTACGAGCCAGCAGGTTGAACATCTGGAACACAAAGCCGATTTCTTTGTTGCGGATACGGGCCAGTTGAGTATCGTTCAGTTGGCTCACATCCTGGCCATTAAGATGATAGCGGCCCTCGGTGGGCAAGTCCAGGCAGCCCATCACGTTCATCAACGTGGACTTGCCCGACCCCGACGGCCCCATGATGGTCAAACACTCGCCCCTGTCAATGTGCAGCGACACGCCGCGCAAGGCGTGGACCTCGATATCGCCCATCTGATAGACTTTGGATACGTTTTCAAGTTCAATCATTGTGTTGTCCCTCGCAATGCTCACCGCTTCAGTGCTACTCATACCGCAGCGCTTCGATGGGCTGCAGGCTGGCCGCACGCCAGGCGGGGTAGAGGCCAAAGACCAGCCCCACGCCGCCGGCGAACCCGGTGGCCAACAGCACCGTGCTGATGTCCATCACCGCGGACGTACCGAGGGCGTTGCCTCCCACCTCTGCCATACCCCAGCCCAGGACAATGCCCAGGAGGCCGCCCAGCACGCTCAGCAAGACCGATTCCAGCAGGAACTGCACGAGGATATCCCGCTTCAGAGCGCCTATGGCCTTGCGGATGCCGATCTCCCGCGTGCGCTCGGTGACGCTGACCAGCATGATGTTCATGATGCCGATGCCGCCCACCAGCAGGGAGATGCCGGCGATAGCGCCCAGGAAGGCTGTCAGAGTGCCGGTGATGATGCTCACCGTGTCCAGCAATTCAGTCTGACTGAACATGGTGAAATCGTCCTCGTCGTCAGCAGCCAGTTCGTGTTCTTCCTGCAACACAGCCGTAGCCTGGGCCTCTGCAGCCTCCGATTGCTCTTCGCTGGCCGCCTGGACGATTATCGTGCTCACGGCCCGTTCGCCGCTGCGGGTGCGGTCGGGGTAGAGACGGGTTTGGGCTGTCGTCAGAGGAATGTAGATGTTTTCGTTTGCATTGCCCGCGAGGGTCTGGCCCTGGGATTCCAGAACGCCCACCACTTCGTAGTCCACGCCGTTGATCTTGAAGGACTTGCCGATGGTATAGTCATCGCCGAAAAGTTCTACGGCGGCATCCGAACCAATAACGGCCACGCGGGCCTTGGTGTCTAGGTCGTTCTGCGTCAAACCATCGCCGGCCTGGAGCTCGTCCATGTTGTTGACTTCGAGATAACTGACAGTGATGCCTGCCACGGTCGTTTCCAGGGATTCGCCGCTGTAGATGGCTTCTTGCGTGCCCTGCACGATGGCGGCCACATCGCTCACGGCGGGGGCATTCAGGGGTTTGGACAAGGCGTCCACATCGGACAGGCTCAAGGCTGAATACCCGCCGCTGTTGTCCCGATCGGTCGAAATCATAATCAGGTTCGAGCCCAGAGATGATATCTCGCCGGTCACCGATTCGGTGACGCCGTTGCCCAGGGCCATAAGGGCGATGACGGCGGCGACGCCGATGATCACGCCCAGCATGGTCAGCACGGATCGCAGTTTGTTGGCGTAGATGCTGCTGAGGGCTGTGGAAAGGCTTTCGCTTAGGTTCATGGGGAGGTCTCCTGTCTTCAATTCTGTTGAATCAATCCATCTCGCAGCCATATCGTGCGCCTGGCTCGCTCGGCCACCATAGGCTCGTGGGTGACCATGATCACGGTGATGCCTTGCTCGTTCATTTGCTCGAAGATATCCAGTATCTCATCGCCAGTCTGACTGTCCAGGGCGCCAGTGGGCTCATCGGCCAGGATGATGCTCGGCTCGGTCACCAGAGCCCGGGCGATGGCCACCCGCTGCTGCTGCCCGCCGGAGAGTTCATCCGGCCGGTGGCCGATGCGGTCGCCCAAGCCCACGGCTTCCAACGCGGCCTTGGCCCGCTCGTTGCGCTCGCTGCGGCTCAAGCCCGCATACATCAGCGGCAGGGAAACCTGCTTGAGGGCCGTCGTGCGAGGCAGCAGATTGAACTGCTGGAAGACGAAGCCGATCTTCTGGTTACGGATTCGGGCCAGTTGGTCATCGCTCATGTGGCTGACGGCGATGTCGTCCAAGGTGTAGTCGCCGCCGCTGGGCAGATCGAGGCAACCGATGACGTTCATCAATGTGGACTTGCCGGAGCCGGATGGCCCCATGATGGCTACCATGTCGCCCTTGTCTATGGTCAGGTCTACGCCGCGCAGGGCGTGGACGGTCTGGGTTCCCATTTCGTAGGTTTTGACGATATCGTTAAGTTGGATCACTGTATGCCTCCATGTTCAACGTTCAGATCAGGTCATCGTGTGTTGCACTGGCTCCTCTTGCTCTCTACCTGCCAAAAGGCGACCCGCTGCCCCCGGGGGGGGCACCGCCGCCACCGAAGAAGAGACCACCTTGCGCAGGGTCGTCTTCCGTGGTGGTGATGACGTTGATCGAGAGCCGGTCACCCTCCTGCAAGCCGCTGGTGATTTCGGTGTAGTCCCCATCTTTCAGACCAATGGTGACTTCGACGCGCTCTGTGGTCATCTCGCCGTCGGGGCCAGGCACGACCAGATTGACGTAGTACTTGCCCGCATCACGGTCGGGCGTGATGGCCTGGTTGGGAACCAACAGCACGTCCTTCTTGGCAGCCGTGATCAGGTCGGCGTTGGCGGTCATGCCGATCAGCACCGGCAGATCGGTTTCGCCCAGGCTCAACCGCACTTGGTAGGACACGATGGCGCCGGTTCCGGCGGACGATTTGGGGGCGATGGAGACGATCTGGCCCTGAATTTCCTGGCCGGGCCAGGTTTCCAGGGTGGTGATGGCGGGTTGCCCTACGGCCAGTTCGCCAATGTCCACTTCGTCCACGCTGAGCACCACTTCCAGGCTGTTGGTGTCCGCCAGATCGGCGGCAAGACCAGCGGCTGTTTCGCCCTCTGCCACGTGCACGGCGGTGATCATACCATCGAAGGGGGCCAGCAGCGAGGCCTTGGCCAGGTTCTCCTGGGCTTCCTCCAGATTGATGCGGGCCTGCTCTACCTGGGCCTCAGCGATAGCGATCTTCTCCACGCTGGCGGTGTCGAGGAGAGAGGCAAGCTGGGCCTCGGCCTGAGCTAGCTGGCTCTCGGCGCTAGCCAGTTCAGATGGCGTAGGGCTATCCAGCAGCTTCTGCAAGTTCGCTTCGGCCTGGGTGACGTTGGATTGGGCCTGCTTGATTTGGTCGTCTGATGCGCCTTCGATGGTAGCGTTGTAGCTGGCCAGGGCGACCTCGTAGCTGTTGGTCGCCTGTTCCAGTTCCAGTGATTGTGGCAGCCGCGCAATGTCCGACCGCCAGGAAACCTCGTCGTAGCTGGCCTGCGCCTGCTGCAATGTGGCCTCGGCATTGCGTAGATTAGCCTCCACCTGGGCCACGCTGTTGGCGTCAGGCCCCTTGAGGAGTTCGTCGTAGGCGGCCTGCGCTGCGGCCAGACTGGCCTGAGCGGCTTCGATATCCTTGGGATCAGCACCGTCCTGCACGTTTTCCAGATTGACCTTGGCGCTCTCCACCGATGCCCGCGCTGAGGCCAGGTCAGCCTCCGAAGTGCTAGCGAGCAGTTCGGCCAGATTGGCTTCCTGGATGATCAGGTTCTGCTCGGCTGTGGCGATGGCTCGTTCCAGCGCGGCCGTGTCCAGTTGCACCAGGACATCGCCGGCTTGCACTTCGCTGCCCTCGCGCACGAAAACCTCGTCCACCGTGCCCGAAACGCCCAGGCTAAGCTGCGCTTCGCGCTGGGGCTGGATATCGCCGGTGGCGGTGGCGGTCTCTCCGATGCTGCCCCGGGTGACGGCGACCGTAGGCGCCGCAACTTCGGCCACGGCGGATGGGGATTGCTGTCGTTGCAAGAGAAAAGCGCCGGCAACGACCAAGAGCGCAGCAACGATCAAGATGCCCCCGACTTTCAGTGCAGTTTTCATTTCGTGTTTCCCTCCCTTTGTTTTGCCAGGACCATTCAGTTCCGGGGAACAGAAGTCTTGGCCTCAGCGTACCGTTGTTGTCCCCATCTTACCAGGAAACACCCCCCCGCGGTAGTGCCATTGGTCAGTTCTGTACCCATGACGAAAGTCATAGATTCGTGATGCGTGACGAGTGATGAGTCAATGTCATCAAGTCAAGGTGTAGCATAGGGCCTTGTGCCCGTCCTTTGCCGCCACAAGACGCTCACAAGGGGCTAAACTACGCTTAACTTGACGACATTGAGTGATGAGTGATAAGTGGAACTTGAGACACCGGCGTGCCAGATCACGCACCACGTTTCACGTTTCACGCAGTTCTATGCCCTGCCAATCCATTTCACCGCAGGCCATTTCTTGCCGGTGCTGCTCGTTCGAAGCAGTGACGACTCATCTGCGATTCCAGATTTGCCAAGATTTCGGATGTGGTATAGAATAGCGCTGTGTTAGCACTCTCGCCTTGCGAGTGCTAACACGCTTATCGCGTCAAACGAAAGCAACACTATCACAAGGAGGTTGTAGAGCAATGAATCTGAAGCCACTTGGTGACCGCCTGGTCGTCGAGCCCAAAGAGCGCGAGGAACGCACCGCCAGCGGCATCATCTTGCCGGAGACGGCGAAGGAGAAACCGCAAGAGGGCAAAGTATTGGCCATTGGCCCGGGACGCCGCGATGACGAAGGCAAGCGGATCCCCATGGACGTCAAAAAGGGAGACATGGTGCTGTATGCCAAGTACGCTGGCACTGAGGTCAAACTGGACGACAAGAAGTTGCTCATCCTCAAGGAGAGCGACATCCTGGCCTTGGTCAAGTAGCCGTCCCCTGGAAGGGATGAACAAGAACCACTATCACGTTAGGAGGAATCACAGAAATGGCAAAGCAACTGATATTCGCAGAGGAAGCCCGTCGCAATCTGAAGATCGGCGTTGACATACTGGCCGAGGCCGTGAAGACTACCTTGGGGCCCAAGGGCCGCAACGTGGCGCTGGACAAGAAGTGGGGCGCCCCCACGGTCACTCACGACGGCGTGACCGTAGCCAAGGAGATCGAGCTCGAAAACCCCTATCAGAACATGGGCGCGCAGCTTCTCAAGGAAGCGGCGACCAAGACCAACGACGTCGCTGGCGACGGCACCACCACTTCCACAGTGTTGGCCCAGACCATCGTCAACGAGGGTCTGAAGAATGTGGCCGCTGGCGCCAACCCCATGCTGCTCAAGCGGGGCATCGAAGCAGGGACTGCCGCCATCGTCGGGGCCATCAAGGCACAAGCCACTGAGTTGAAGGACAAGGAAGATGTTGCCCATGTGGCAGCCATCTCCGCCAACGACAAGCAGATCGGCGGCTTGATCGCTGATGTGATGGACAAGGTAGGTAAGGATGGCGTCATCACCGTCGAGGAGAGCAAGGGTTTGGCTTTCGAGACGGAGTACGTTGAGGGTATGCAATTCGATCGCGGTTACATCTCCCCTTACTTCATCACCAACCCGGAGACCATGGAGTCTGCGCTGGAGAACCCCTTCATCCTGATCTACGACAAGAAGATCTCCTCCGCCACTGACATCGTGCCCGTCTTGGAGAAGCTAGTGCAGATCGGCAAGCGGGATCTGGTGGTCATTGCCGAAGACATAGACGGAGAAGCGCTGGCCACCCTGGTGCTGAACAAGCTGCGGGGCATGCTCAACTGCGTGGCAATGAAGGCCCCCGGCTTCGGCGACCGCCGCAAGTCGATGCTACAGGACATGGCTATCCTCACGGGCGGCACCGTCATCACTGAGGAACTGGGTCGCAAGCTGGAGACAGCGCAGATCAGCGACCTGGGCCGCGCCGACAAGGTGATCGTCACCAAGGATGACACCACCGTCGTCGGCGGCCAAGGCGATGCCAAGCAGATCAAGGGTCGCATCGAGCAGATCCGCGTGGAGATCGAGAATTCTACCAGCGACTACGACCGGGAGAAGCTGCAGGAGCGGCTGGCCAAGCTGGCCGGCGGCGTGGCCATCATCCGCGTGGGCGCAGGCACCGAGGTGGAGCTGAAGGAGAAGAAGCACCGCGTCGAGGACGCGCTGAGCTGCACCCGGGCAGCCGTGGAAGAGGGTATCGTTCCCGGTGGCGGTGTGGCCCTGTTGAACGCCATTTCCTCTCTGGACGGCGTGAAGATGGAGTACCCTGATGAGCAGACTGGTGTCAAGATCCTGCACCGGGCCCTGGAAGAACCCATGCGCCAGTTGGCCGAAAATGCGGGCAAGGACGGCGCGGTGATCGTGCGGGAAGTTATCCGGCACCAGGAGGCGGCGGACAACAAGAACATCGGCTTCGACGTGCTCGATGAAGAGTACGTCGACATGGTCAAGAAGGGGATCATTGACGCTGCCAAGGTAACCCGCAGCGCCATGGAGCACGCGGCCAGCATCGCGGCCATGATCCTTACCACCGAGGCGCTGATCACGGACATTCCTGAGGAAACACCGCCCCCGGCGGCTCCGCCGATGCCGCAGTACTAGCAATGTGATGCGTGAAGCGTGAAACGTGAAGCGGTAAACGTGGAACGTGACGCGTGTGATGAACAGATGCAAGAGCCCACCGGTCTCACGGGATCGGTGGGCTTTTCGCGTCAAGCGGAATGCACTGTCTCAGACGATGCAGCGCGAAGTCGCAGACTTTGCACTCCTTACAGTTGCACTTCAACGATGGTGCCGAGCGCTGTGGTGATGGTTGACACCAGATCCGCCAGCAGTTGGGGCCTCAGGCTCAGCAGAAGGCTGACCAACAGCAAGACAGCCACCAGTCCGCTGGCTAAACGCGGCTCCCGTTCGACCTCCGGGTCATGCAAGGGGCCGAGGAGCGCCCGCAGCCCCCGCAGATAGCCAACGATCACACCTGCCGACGCCAGCAGCAGGATGATCGCCGCCCGCGGCATCTGCTGCCCCAGGATTTGCAGCAGCGCCCAGTGACCAGGGAAGCTCGCAGTCAGCGGGAGGCCGGCCAGCCCCACTCCGCCAGCCAGCAGTCCGGCCACGCTCCACGGCAGCCGTCTTGCCGCGCCGCTGGAGCGTTGGAAGCTGTCGTCCCTGGCGCGATGGCGCAGTGTAGCCAGTCCCATAGCTCCCAGCACCAGTGCCACGGAACGAGCGATGAAGAGCGATGCCGCCAAGGGCAAGCCCAACGGCCCTCCCAACCCCAGCGCGGCCAGAAGGCAGCCGAAATCGAACAGCGACGCGTAACCCCAGAGCCGTCCGAAGCTCCGCTGCCCCGCGGCCAGCAGCCCACTCCAGCCGGCGGTGATCAGCCCCAGCCAGAGCAGCCAGCGCGAGACATCGTGGTAGTCTGCCAGCCAGGGGTAGGCGCGCAGGAAGCCGTTGAGCAGGAAGATCACCACCGCGTTGTGGCTGAGCAACAGGAAAGCGCTGACCAGCGGCGGCGCTTCCGCGGTTAGAGCAGGCACCGCGCCGTGGAGCGGCACGGCCATCAGCAGAAACAGGAAACCGTAAGCCACAAGCCGCGCTGCCGCAGCGAAGGGAGCAAGGTCGTCGGGATTGAGCGGCGCCTGGCTGAGATACCAGGCAGCGACGAGGAAGAAGGGAAAGGCCATCACGGGGAAGATCAACCAGCGCAGCGCGCCCCGCGTCGAACCGGGGCGTCCGGCCTGGATGATGCAAACGGCCAGCGCCGCGGCGAAAGCCAGCACCAGCGGCGCTCGCGTCAGTGGCTGCGTGACTGCAACAGTGTTGAACAGGCTCAGCAGCACCAATCCAAAGGGGAAGAAGGATCGCCCCTGGGAGATGCGCCAGGCGTAGAGGAAACAGGCGGCGGCCAGGCTACAGGTGAAGGTCAGCAATGGCCTGGCGGCAGGCGTGAGGCTCAGATGCTGTCCGAGGAGCGTTATCGGTTGAGCCATCTCCACCGTGCGGCCCAAGAAGTAGACTGTCGCCTGCGGCGGCCAGTGCCAGGTGATCAAGGCCAGCCCGGCCGCGACGGTTGCGGCCAGTCCTGCCGCCGCCAGCGCCCAGCGGCGCAGCAGGTAGACCAACACCGCCGCCAACAGCGGCAGGCCCAGCACAAGCGTCGGCCCGGCGATCACTTCTCCACCTCCTCGGCTACGTCACCCTCTGGTTGTCTTGGCCAGCGGAACAGCGGAAGAAGCGGAAAGATAGAAGCCTTCCGCTCATTTCGCTTTGCCGCTGACAATAGGGTCTCTGGTAAGATGCCTAACTGCTGCGCCAGTCGCGGCCTCCCCGCCACGCCGTGGGCTACCATCAGATAGGCCACCGCCAACCCCAGCAGCAGGTCCAGGCTGCCCAGCAAGCCGATAACCAAGGCGGTGGGCTCCAGCGTCGCGTAGAGGAGCTGGAAGCCCGCCGTGATCGTGAGCAGGCCCAGTCCAGCCCGCAACGGCTCGTCGCTGAGCCCCATGGCCAGGAAGCCCATCAGCCACAGCCAGGTGCAGGCCAGAACCAGGTCCGAAGGTAATACGGGCAAGATCAAGCGCTCTTGCAGGCGGAAGAAGACTAAGCCGGCCAGGACGACGGCCAGCAGCCGCAGCAAGGTCACGGTGGAGAGGAGAGGCCAGCGCTCGCCCCTCCCGCGGCGCAGCAGCCACCAGCGTGCCGGCGCCTGCCGTTGTCCCCATCTCACCCGCCGCGCCGAGATGAACCAGATCACAGCGATCAGCCCGCCCACCAGCATGCGCAGCACTGCCCATTCGATGGGTAGTAGCCGCGTGCTCAGCAGCGCTAGCAGTACCGATTGAGCCGCGAACGCAAGCAGGGACAGACGCCAGTCGGCCAGGATGACCAGCAGCGCTGCACACAGGCCCACACCGATCACGATCCACGGGCTGGTCAGGAGCGGAAACTGTGTCAGAGCCTCAGATGTCATCAGCATGGTACAACCCTACAGATTCCACAACAGCCAGCCAAGCAGCGCCGCCAGTCCCAGCCAGCCCAGATACCCCTCTCCCTCCAGCACGGCGCCCAGACCTCGTAGCAGGTCTGCTGTTCGCTCCACCGCCCAGCGCAAGGCTTCGTAGCCCCATTCCAGGCTGACCACGCCGCTCACTACCTCTTGTCCACCAGGCAGTCCCGCCAGGAGACGCCCTCTGCCCCAGGCTAGCAGCGCGCCTGCGGCCCACGGTAGCAGCAGGCTTATCCAGACGACGGGCGAGGCCTGCTGCAATTGCACCAGCAGCGGCTGGTAGATCAGGCCTTCCACGGGCCGTCCTGCGAAGCTGGCCAGAAATGGTGGCTGAAGGCCCCAGATGAGCAGGGGTACCGCCAGCAGCACGGCGGCGATGAGGAGGCGGGCTGCTGCGCCCAGGGCCACAGGCTGAGGCGATGGCTGTGTGCGCCGGAAAAGCGGGGGCAGCAGCGCAGCGACGAGCAAAGTTTCCGCCAGCAAAGCCAGCACCCAGAGGGGCAGGAAGGCGAAGGTCAAGGTCGTCAAGTGTGCTAGTACTAGGCGGGCTGGGAAGCCAGGTGTTCCCGGCAAGCCGATAAGGGCTAGCACAGCCAGCATCACCGGCTGGCGCCACCCCCATCGCCGGCTGATGGCCTGGCCTACCACCAGGCTGCCCACGCCCAAGGTCAACAGCGTCAGCGGCCAGGCGATGGCCGAGGGACCCTCTGGCGCGGCCAGTGTGGCGGCCAGCACGGTCAGGCTGACGCGGTTGATTGCCACCCATGCTCCGCGAGGACCTTCCTCTTCGGTCAACCATGCCGCCAACCCGCTGCCTAACATGCCCAGCACGCCAACCGCTGCCCACGCCGGCTGGGAGCCGTAGGTCGATCCGGCCAGGGAGTGCACCTGTCCCAGGAGCCAGAGGCCCGTCAGCGGAGCGATGAGGTGTATGGCTATCATTCCGCTGCGGCTGCGTTGTTGTTGCGGCAACAGCCAGATGTGGAGCGGGTATGCGCCGCAGCGCAGCAGGGCGGCCAGCAGCAAGGCGAGCACACTGAGCGGAGCTGTCTCAGCCGACAGTGGCTGCTCCGCTCCCGTCGGCCCGGCGAAGAGGAGCGCTGCCAGCAGGAGCCAAGCGCCCAGGCTATTCAGCCCCCAGGCTCGAGCGCCCACCTTGCCCCCTTCTTCCGCCGTGATCCTGAGCCCCAAGGCCACATCCAGCACGATCCAGCTTGCGGCCAGAGTCAGCAAGTTGGCCGAGAAGAGAAAGAACGAAGCAGCAGCCATGAGCACCAGCGTCGTCGCCAGCGTCGGCGCGCTGCCTGCCCCCCTGGGTTCCTCCCAGGCCACGAGGATGGACACCGCGCCGAGCAGGAGCAGCAGACTTGCCGCTAGCCAGCTCCAATTGTCTATCTGCCACAGCCACGCGCCGCCGGGTAGCGTCACGGGGTCCCAGGCCCAGGCCAACTGATTCGGCTGTCCCGAGAGGACCATCCACAGAAGCAATCCTCCAGCGCCGATGACCGTCAGAAGGGCCATGACGAGGGGCAGCGAACGAGGCAGCCTGCGGCGAATGAGAGTCAGGACCAAGGCGCCCAGCAATAGGACGAGCCCCGGCCCCAGCGGCGTGGTGAAGAGATTGGTCATAGAACCTGTCCAAAAAGGTCTGCCAGGTGCGCAGCGACTTCCGCTTGATCCTGTATGGCGGACCGTGAAAAGCGATGCGTGAGCGGGAGTCGCGCATGTTGGGTGCTATTCTAGCACGAAAGGGGAAAGCGCGCCAACTCTGCACAGCACGCCAACAGGTGCATAGTCTG
>CAZPMV010000041.1:0-16208 GCA_964587335.1 uncultured Anaerolineales bacterium | reverse complement strand
GGATACTGGATATTGGGTATTGGGTATTGGAGGTTCGAGGTTGGAAGTTGAAAGCTGAACAGTGAATGATCCCTCTCATCTACGTTCTTGACGAGGGGTGAAGGCAATGGGGAGATGCAAAACGGCAATGGCTTTCGTCGCCTTCGGTTCCGCCCTGCCTGGTGAGCGGAAAAACCTTGCCGTCAGGCCACGCATCCGGTTGATCTTCAATTTTCTCAGGCATCGTTCTGGGGCCAGGACCTTCACAAATCGCCAAACCCCGCCTTTCTCGGGCTAACTCCTCTCCATCAGCCCCACGTATGCACGGATCCCCGATTAGGCGTTTTGCTTCAAACGCCAAATACGAGTACATATGGTAGTAGCCGGCCTAGTTCAACATGGATTATGTGGCGGCTCCGCGCCACATGAATCCTTATTCGTTGGGCGGCAGTCGCGTCAGGTGATTATCAATGGTCTGAGTTGTCACTACTATCTACTGGAAGAAGAAGCAAAGGAGGTTCTCGAATGAAGATCAGTCATAAGCAGAACTGGGACCAACTGATCGAGTTTGTCCCACAGTTGATGCGAAAAAAGGGCGTCCCCGGTGTAGTTGTGGGCATCCTGCACGAGGGTGAAACACGCGCCGCTGGCTTTGGCGTCACCAACGCGGACCATCCCCTGTCTATCACGGACGAGACATTGTTCCAAATAGGTTCCATCACCAAGACATTCACCGCCACGGCTATGATGCGGCTGGTGGAGATGGGCAGGCTGGAACTGGACGCCACGGTGCGGACGTATGTGCCGGACTTTAGGGTGGCCGATGAAACGGCCTCTTCCCAGGCCACTATTCGCCATATTCTTACCCACATGGGGGGCTGGTTTGGCGACTTTTTCCACGACACTGGCGCGGGCGACGACGCGTTGCCCAAATACGTGGCCGACATGGCCGACCTGGAACAACTGACACCTCTTGACGCCATCTGGTCCTACAACAACGCTGGTTTCTACCTGGCGGGCTATGTGATCGAGGTGGTGACCGGCAAACGCTACGAAGCAGTACTGAAGGAACTGGTTCTCGAACCCCTCGGCATGGAACATTCTTTCTTTGACTCCGGCGATGTCATGACGTACCGATTTGCCGTGGGGCACAATGTGGGAGAGGAAGGCGCTCAGGTTGCTCGGCCATGGCCGTTGCCCCGCGCGGCCTATCCCGCTGGTGGGATTACGTGTTCTGTACACGATTTGCTGTGCTATGCCCGTTTCCATCTGGGGGATGGCACAACAGAGGACGGAACCAGACTACTCACGCCGGAGTCCTTGTCTTTGATGCAAACAACGCAAGCGACTATTCGGAAAAATGAGACGTGTGGCTTGTCCTGGTTCCTCAAGGTTGTGGACGGGACGCTCCAGGTAATGCATGGCGGGGGCACAACAGGACAGCGTTCTCTTCTGACACTGCTCCCTGAGCACAACTTTGCCGTCGCTGTTTTGACCAATGCCGACCGGGGCGGGTTTGTGACCGATAATGTAACCCACTGGGCGTTGAAGCATTACCTGGAGGTGGAAATCCCCAAGGCAGAGCCTATCGAAACACCCGAGGAAGAACTAGCTGTCTACGTGGGTCGCTATCGCAATCCGTCTACGGAACTCGAACTCGGCATGTTGAGCGGAAAGCTCGTGGCCCAGGTGGTGTACAAACGAGGTTTTCCGGCTCAGGATTCACCCCCGCCCCCTCCACCGCCGCCGATGTCGCTTGCCCTGTGTGAGAAAGACCGCCTACTGATACTGAACGGACCCTTCAAGGATGAAACGGCCGACGTCGTGCGCAAGCCGGATGGCTCTATTGGATGGCTGCGGGTGGGCGGCCGTATCAGCAACCGCCAGGAGTGAAAGATAGCGTTCTACAAGGTCCCCGACTTTGCCGCATCGTCGGAGACGATGCACTCCACCTCAGAGCATAGTCCAGCGTTGACACTCGCATCAACACATCTGGGAAGTGTGTCCAGATAACCATTCGCTGGTGTGTCCTGAAAGCTGTCGTCTGCTAGCCGGTGCAAGTTCGGTCGGGGTCACCACCAGGGGGCCACGTACCCTTCGGCTGCGCTCAGGGCGTAGCAGGCAACCAGTGCTTCTGGGTGACCGGAGGTGCTGAAGCGCTGTATCCCTCCAGGAGGAAGTGCAAAGCAGCAGCCCGTAACATGCAGTGAATCCCTTCGACAGGCTCAGCACAAGCTCTGGAAGTGCAGCACCGAAGAACTCCCCGGCGTAGGGAGGGCGGGATGTTGGGGAGGCACTGACGGAACAGGAAAGGCTTTGTCCTGACGGTCGGTGGCCCACATCCATAATGACCAGTTATCTGCAAGGGCCATGCCAACGTAGAATCGATACAGATGTCTAGATGCAGAATACCGTTTGAGGTGTGGCCCGTGGACTTCGATCGCCAAGAAGCGGATGTGACGGCAGAGATAGAGTGCCTTCAAGCTAGCATTCCTGACTTACGTTTCCATGGTACTCACCAAGCCCTGAGCACAGGCCCTCTTGTCCCTGGCTGCGAGATATGCACGCACATGGCGCATATGTCCTTTCAGCTTGGTTTCCGCTGCAATGCCGATTGCCCCTTCTGTTTTCTCTCCACCTATCAAGCGGACACACCCGATGAGGATGAGAAGTACAACCGGCGGGCCCTTCTCAAAGAGTTTCACCGGCGCAAGGGCGAACTGGAGGGGGTCTCCTTGACCGGAGGTGAGCCTCTGCTATACCTTGCTGAACTAGAAGTGGCCGTATCTGAAATGGCGAGGGCCAAGCCCGGATTGCACTTCTGGGTATACACCAACGGCATCCTCGCCGATGATGACCATCTCGGCATTCTTCGGGATCTCGGAATCGGAGAGATTCGTTTCAACCTGGCGGCGGCTAACTACAAAGAGAAGATACTGGAAAACCTCGAACGGGCCAGAGGGATGTTCGAGTACGTTGTTGTGGAAGTACCGTCGTATCCGAAGCAGAAGGATAGGCTGATGGCGTGCCTCGGAGAGCTGGACAGTATAGGCATAGATCAGTTGAATCTGCAGGAACTGTTGGTGACAGACGCTAACGTGCATCGTCTTGAGGGAGAAGGATATCAATCGGGCTTGCTGTTTGTCAGAAAGTTCTTCCTCTACGGAAGTAGAAGAATGACATACGAGGTGATGCAGCACTGCGTTGACGAGGGCTATTCGTTTACTGTCAACGATTGTTCAGCAAGCAGATTCGGCGCAGCGTGAAGTGAGTCACATTCTGTCTTTGGAGCACGAGGCCGCGATTGGGGCAGTATCTGGGAAGTTCCCATGCAGCCAGGGCTGTCACCTTGCCTGGTTCGGCGCTGGCTTGTGAAGCGCGTACCGTTGGGCACGGCAACGAGCCATGGTTCTATGAGACAAACGGAGCAACATGCCAATAGAGACTGAGACCCGCTATGCTGGCCTCTGGCGCCGCTTTCTAGCACTCCTCGTTGATCTCTTGCTCTTCTGTGTGCTCTTCTTCCCCATCACAAGAGCCGTCAAAGGGGTCTGGATTATGGCCCCTGGCGATCACCGCTGGGTCAAAGGCTTGTTCGTCACAGACCCGTTGTGCATTGTGTTCTTGATCTTCATCTTTCTCTACTTCGTCCTGCTTGAAGGGCTAGTGGGCGCTACTCTTGGCAAGTGGGCTCTTGGTCTCCGGGTAGTGTGTAAGGATGGGGAAAGCAAGTCAGGTCTGGCAAGAAGTGCATTGAGGAACGTTCTGCGATTGGTTGATGGGTTGCCTGCGCTGAACATCATCGGTGTTGTTCTCATACTTCGTTCGGCAGAGAGAGAGCGCTTCGGTGACCGTATTGCGGGGACCAGAGTCGTTCTGGTGTAGCGGATTGCACACTGGCAGGTCATGTCTGCCGCCCGACTAGCGCTCGGAGCCGACCAGGCCAGTCGCACGCCGAGTTCGAAGCTGGTCAGTGTTGTGGTTGAAGGGGAGGCTGTGGTAGTTCTTGGCTGCACGCGGAGATTGTCTGATTTTGACAAAAGAAGCAGAGTGAGTATAATGATGTGTCGCCAGTGACCGCGCTCCGATGAGCGCCTTGGCCTGGCGCGAAGCAAGCGAGAGGAAAGACAAAGCATGTATGCAATCGTGAAAACTGGTGGCAAGCAATACAGAGTGCAGCCCGGTCAGACCATCGAGGTGGAGAAACTTCCGGCGACGGTTGGCGATAGCGTGACCCTGGATCGGGTTCTGTTGATCGCGGACGGCGAGCAGATCACCGTTGGCCAACCAACGGTGGAAGGAGCCAAAGTCCAGACGACGGTCGTGGGCGAGGGCAAGGCGCGCAAAGTGATCATCTACAAGTACCTTCCCCGCCATCGCTATCGCCTAAAGAAAGGACACCGGCAGCTTTTCACTCGACTGAAGGTTGACAGTATTGAGCTTTAGGGCGGAGGTAGTAAGATGGCTCACAAAAAGGGTGGTGGCAGCACCAGGAACGGACGAGATAGCCAGTCCAAGCGCCTCGGCGTGAAGCGCTACGACGGTCAGGTGGTGAACTCGGGCACTATCATCGTGCGTCAGCGAGGTAGCCGCATCAAACCAGGCCACAACGTAGGCATGGGCAAGGACTATACCTTGTTCGCCATGACGGAAGGCTACGTGAAATTCGAGCATGTCTCGCGGGCCAGGAAGCGCGTTAGCGTGTATCCGACGCGAGTTGTGGCTGTCCAGTTCGCCTAAGCAGCAGTGTGGGAGTGTGGTTCATGAAGAAAGGTATCCATCCCAAGTATTATCCTAATGCCACGGTTGTCTGTGTCTGTGGCAACACCTGGACTACCGGTTCGACACAGGAGCAGATTCAGACCGATGTCTGCTCGGCCTGCCATCCCTTCTTTACCGGTGAGCAGCGCATCGTCGACACGGCAGGGCAGGTGGAGCGCTTTATCCGACGACTGGAGCGTAAAGATGTCATCGCCGCACAGGACCAACTGGAATCTGATGCGCGAGCGGCCAGCGAAGCCGCGCGCCGCAAGGCGGTTGCCCGCGGCGAGGATGCGGAGACAGCGGAACGTGTAGCCGATGAAGCACTCCGCGAGGCACTGGAGTCGGCAGAGAGCACCGCGCAGGCCGAGGTCGAAGGAGTGGAAGAGGCGACCGAGGACTGAGGCCCACAGAGGTAGAATCATTCAGAGGGGCAGAACGAATTCTGCCCCTTTTCTTTGTGCCTCTGCCAGAGCTCAGGGAGAACGAAGATGCCCTACCAACAAGCCAAGGGGGGCTGGATTGAACTCATTTGCGGTGGCATGTTCGCCGGTAAATCGGAGGAACTGCTGCGGCGAATCAGGCGGGCGGAGATCGCCCGCCAGCCGGTGCAGGTGTTCAAGCCAGCCCTGGATGATCGCTACGGCGTGGACGTCATCGCCTCTCACAATGGCATACGCCGAGAGGCGTTCATCGTCCGAGAGCCCAGGGAGATACTAGAGTTTCTGCGGACCGAGACGCGCGTGGTAGCCATTGATGAAGCACAGTTCTTCGATCCCGCAATAGCCGATGTTTGCAGCGAGTTGGCTGATCGTGGGCTGCGGGTCATTGTCGCCGGGCTGGACCTGGACTTTCGAGGGGAGCCCTTTGGTCCCATCCCTCATCTCTTGGCTCAGGCAGAGCGCGTGGACAAGCTGAACGCCATTTGCCAGGTCTGCGGGGCGCCCGCCTGCCGCACGCAACGGCTCATCAATGGCCAACCGGCCAACTACGACGATCCCGTTGTCCTCATTGGAGCTAGCGAGGTATACGAGGCGCGCTGCCGGCATTGCCACCAGGTGCCGGGGAAGAAACAACGAATGGGGAAAACAACGGATAGGGAAATAGACGGATGGGGAAAGCAACGGATAGGGAAAGCAACGGATGGGGAAATAGACGGATGGGGAAAGCAACGGATGGGGAAAGCAACGGATAGGGAAAGCAACGGATGGGGAAATAGACGGATGGGGAAATCAACGGATTGAGAAACCAGGGGATGGAGAAAGCAACGGATTGATCGCGATCGTTTTGTCGTAACTGCTCAGCCAGGTGAGCATTGCACACAGATGAACACAGATTCGACGCATATGCACAGATACGGGCCGAGAAATCCGCGAGAATCCATCTAATCCGTGGGAATCCGCGTCCAATTCTCAGTCCTTTGGGCAGCAACCTGAGCAGCTCGCTTCTGCGGAAATGAAACAGTCCCGCTTCCGATAGGTGTCTCTTGACCTCTTGGAAGCGGGGCTTTGTTTTTCGTGCCTCCTTCTGCCACGCAACGATTCGACTATGCGGCTACCTGGCTACGCGGCCATTTGACCACGTGGTTACATGACATCCAACGTGCCTCTCTTCTTGGCCTGGATTTCGAACTGGCGGAAGAGCACGTAGCCGAGCAGGATGTAGACCGCACCGACCAGCACCTCACCTCCCAGCATCGGTCCCACGCTTCGCAGGCTGGCACCATCCACAATCTCGCGCGCCGAGGCGATGCCCCGCGTGAGCGGTAGGACGTAGGAGATGCGCTGCACCCAGCCAGGCAGGCTGCTCACGGGCACGTTGGCCCCGCACAACGCCAACATCAGGAAATAGACGGTGTTGTTGATGAACATCACATTGCGCATGATGAGGCTCAGACAACCCAGCAGCAGACCCATACCGGAGGTGCTAGCCGCGGTGATGAGGATGGTCAACGCCAGCGCCCCCAGATCAGTGTGCGACAGATCCACCCCCAGCAACAACACTCCCCACATCAGCCCTAGCATCACCCCCAGCATGCCGTCAATGATGTGCATGAATGCCCGTCCGACGAAGATGAGCATGCGGTTGGCCGGCGCGCCGAACAGGTAGCCCAGCGTACCCGCCCAACGCTCGCCTCCCACACTCATGGTCACGCCGTAGATGCCGCTGATGGCTGCCAGTTGCACCGCGTTGCCGATGACATAGAAAGAAGCCTGATCACGCCCGCTGGCATACATGCCCAGAAAGGCAAAGAAGAGAATCTGGGCCAAAGGCATGATGATCTTGGAGGCGATGTACGGGGCTGGCCGGAACCAGCGGAAGAGAGCGATATAGGAGTAGTAGGCACTGGTGAAGAAAATGCGCAAAGCTGCCTGTAGTCGTTTCATCATCACACCAACCCTATCCCCTGCCCCCTGTTACTGCAAGCTCAGTGTAGCATCCACGCGTGCCTTGTGCACCATGACCCGAAATAGCCAGCCGGAGAGCAGCAGGTAGATGACGCTGAAGAGCAGCATCATGCCCCAGCTCAGGAATACGTCGCTGAGGGGAACGTTGCCGCTGGAGGTGGCGTGCAGGGCGCGGGCAGCCCAGTAGGGCGCCAGAGCGTAGCTGATGGGCGTCGTCCAGCCGGGCAGCAGGGCAATGGGAAACATGAAACCGGCCAGGATGTACATAGGGAACTCCAGTGCGTTGACCCAGCCCTGCAATTGCCGATTGATGGCAAAGAAGGGCGCGATGACCAGGCCAAAGGTGGCGAAGGCAGCAACACTGCAGATCAGCGAGACAACGAAGAGCAGTGGGTGGGCAAGGGTCAGCGGGAAGCGGAAGATGAGCGCCGCCAGAACGTAGCCCAAGATCATCGAACTGAGGGACATGACCACGTTGGACAGCGTCTTGCCGATGACGGTCACCGCCAGCGGCGTCGGCGTGCCCACCAGCATCTCCAGCGTGCCCAGCCAGCGCTCGACGTTGATGTTGGATCCGGTAATGTAGAGCAAGCTGGACCACAGCCCTGTCATGCCACTGCCCACCACGATGAAGATGGCATAGTTGCCCTGCCGCTCGCGCATCATCCACAGTCCCATGATGGCGATGAGCAGCGGCTGCACCAGCACGATGAAGATGATGAAGCCGTCAATGGCCAATTGCTTGAATTGCAGCACGAACACCTGGCCAATGGTTCGCAGATAGCTTCGCAAACGCTTGGAGGCCATCACACCTCGCCTCCTACCAGCCGCACGTAGGCATCCTCCAGCGTCGGCTCGCGTGAGGTCACCTTGTCCACCCGTAGTCCTTCCAGGATATTCAGTATCTGCGGCACGGAGGTGGAACCGGAGTTGGAGTGAATGGAGAGCTTCTGCTTCTGCTCGTAGGGCTCCACGGAGACAGTGTCAACAAACGGCAGGCGGCGCAACTGCTCCACGCGATCGCCGGTAATGCCAATGACTTCCAGCTCGACAACCGACAGGTCTTGCACATGCTGTTTGAGCCCATCGGGTGTATCCAGGGCCACGATCTTGCCGCGGTTGATAACGGCAACGCGCTGGCACAGTTCGTCGGCCTCGAACATGTAGTGGGTGGTGAGTAGAATGGTCTTGCGCTCGGCCAGCAGGTCGCGGATCACGCCACGCAGCTCGCGAGCGCCCACGGGGTCGAGGCCCATGGTTGGCTCGTCGAGGAAGAGCACCTGGGGATCGTGCAGCAGCGCGCGGGCGATGTGCAGCCGCTGCTTCATGCCGCGGGAGTAGCCTTCTACCTTTTCGTCGCCACGATCCGCCAGCCCAACCAGCTCCAGCAGGTAGGGGATGCGCTGTCTGGTCACGCCGGGGTCGACCATGTAGAGATTGGCGAAGTAACGCAGGTTGTCAATAGCCGACAACCGCCAGTAGAGCCCTCGCTCGCCCCCGAAGATGAAGCCGATGTGCGGGCGAATAGCTGCCGCTTCCTTCACGACATCGTGATCCAGAATGCGGGCCGTGCCCGAGGTGGGGATGAGCAGCGTGGTGAGCATTTTGACCGTCGTCGTCTTGCCCGCACCGTTGGGGCCCAGCAGGCCGAACAGCCCGCCTTCCTCAATGTCGAAGGAGATGCCGTCCACGGCTACGATTTCTTTGGTCTTGCGTCGTATCACGCCAACAGTGGTGCGGAACACGCGGCGCAGATCACGAACTTCGATGACGCTCATGGTTTCCTCAAGACAGGGCACTATGGGTGGGGACCCGCGTATTCAACCCAGACGATCTCACTTCCTTTGTCCACCCAGTATTGCACTCGATCCCGATAGTTCACGGTCAATACCTCCTCGGCGAGGATTATCTACCTCAATAAGGTGCTTTGTCAAATCCCATCTAGAGCACCTCCTCTGGTGTCTGTTCTCATCTGAGGAGGAGGGTATCCAGCACCTGCTGCAAGTCGGTTGGCAATTCGGCTGTGAACTCCACGAACTCGCCGCTCGATGGCAAGCGGAAGCCGAGGCGGTGAGCGTGCAGGAACTGGCGCGGGCAGCGCAGACGCTGCTTGCGTCGGCCGTAGACCGTGTCGCCCACCAGGGGATGCTTGATGTAGGCGAAGTGGACGCGAATCTGGTGCGTGCGGCCGGTCTTGGGCTCCGCCTCTGTGAGGGTGTAGCCGTCGTAGTAGCCCAGCACGCGGTAGTTGGTGATCGCCTCCCGTGCGCCGCGGGCCAGCGACAGCGCGGCCATCCGCTTGCGCTGCCGGGGGTCTCGCCCGATGGGGGCTTCGATACGCCCCTCCAGGGATTCCAGATGACCCTCAAGCAACGCCAAATAGCCCTTGGAAACCGTCCGCACCTTGAACTGCGCTTGCAGGTGCTGGCGAACCGCTCCGTTCTTGGCTGCGACGATCAGGCCGGAGGTGTCCTTATCCAGACGATGCACGATGCCAGGCCGCTGCTCGTTGCCAGCATCCGTCAGATCGGGGCAGTGAAACAGCAGAGCGTTGACCAGCGTGCCGCTCCAGTTGCCGTGTGCTGGATGCACGACCATCCCCGCCGGTTTGTTGATCACCAGCAGGTCACCGTCTTCATACACCACATCAAGGGGGATGGGTTCAGGGAGCAAATCGTGCGTCTCGGGCTCCGGCACCCGCACGACGATCCGCTCTCCCACGCCGACCTTGTGGCTGGCTCGAAGGACAGCGGCGTTAACGGTGACGCGGCCTTCCTTGATCCAGCGCTGGATTTCGGCGCGGGAGCGGTCGGGCAGTTCGGTGGCCAGGTGCCTGTCCAGACGAGACCCCGGCTGTTCCACGGTCAGCGTGATGACCTCTTCAGTTTCGGAGAGCGAGTCGAAGTCGGTGTCGTTAAGCATGGCGATCAGACAGCAAAGCCGAGGCGTCTCCACCTCGGCTGCAGCAAGCCCTGTTCCAGGTTCGAAGGTTGCAGGTTCCAAGTTCCACAGGATGCCAGCAACCAAGTAGACAAGCACACAAGGTGCATCTGGCTGTCCCTTTGTCTACTCGTCTGCTTGTTCGCTCATTTCCTTTTCCGTCAGCACCAGAAGGGCCAGCAGTGCTACGCCGACGACGATGGAGCTGTCGGCCACATTGAAGGTGGGCCAGTAGGGGAAGTCGAGAAAATCCACCACGTGGCCGAAACGCAACCGGTCAGTAAGATTGCCCAGCGCACCGCCCAGTTGCATTCCCAGACTCAGAAGCACAAGCCACCGCTCTGTGGAAAGGTAGCGCGTGTACACTATGATGGCCACGATGACGACGACAGCGATGGCCAGCAGAACCGTCCCCCCGTTGCGGAAGAGGCCGAAGGCCGCGCCGGTGTTGGTGACGTGCCTGAAGACAAAGATATTGGCCAGCGCGGGAATCGGCACCCACACGTCGTTCGGCGGGATGTTGCGCAGCACCCACGCTTTGCTGAACTGATCCAGGACCAGTACCAGCGCCGCCACGGGCAACAACATAAACCACTTTCTTCTGCAATTGGTCAAGATGCACCTCTACCGTTCAGCGCGTGGTTGGCATTCGATGCACAGCGTAGCAAACGGAATGGCCTTCAGCCGGGCGTAGTCGATCTTCTCGCTGCAACGCTCGCACAGGCCGTAAGTGCCGGCGTCCATGCGCTCTAGAGCCTTGTCCACTTGCTCCAGCAGCCTTTCCTGGTTGCGCTGCAACGCCAGACTGGCGGCCTGCTCGAACGCTGCGGTGCCGTCGTCGGCCATGTGATTGCCCAGGCCAAGATTGGGGCGACCGTTCTTCTCGTAATGCGATAGCGCTTCTCTCAGTTCGTCTCTCTCTGCTTCCAGTTGAGCTAGGAGTCGCGCGTCCTTGCGTGACATCTTCATCGTTTTCCCTTCCAACGGCATTGCTTGAGGATAGCACGATCACCATCCCCTTCAGATATGTTCATCGAGCAAGAGCTTGATCGGCTCACCCGTCATCTGAGTTGGCCGGTTACACGCAGGTAGCCTTCCTCGCCTAAGTGCTTGCGCAAATAGGCCTGCCCATACTCTTCCGTTCCCCGGCCAAACCTCACGCCAGGCGTATTGTATCCAAATCGGCAAAACTGGCAAGTGGCGGCTAGGCCTGTCGGACCACACCGACAGTGACCTCTTCGTCGCCCAGCTTGAACGCGGCCTGGGCGCCGCCGGCTGGCGGTTTGCCCGCCACCAACTCGACAGACAAGGTCTCCTCCGCCACGTAGTCGCCGAAGCGATCCAGAACGTCCTGCAGCACGGGTCCGCCCATGGCGTAGGTGGTGATGCGATACTCCAGTTGGAAGCCGGCCTCCTTGCGCAGGTTCTGCAACTGGCGCACGAGATCCCGCGACAACCCTTCGGCCCGCAGCGCGTCATCGAGCCGCGTATCCACAGCCACGGTGACGCCGCCCTCGGCCGCCACAGCCAGTCCCTCCTTCGGCTCTGTGAGGATCAGCACCTCCTCACTGCTCAGCTCCACCGTCTCGCCATCCAGGGTGAGTTGCAGCGGTCGCCCGGTTCGCAATTCGCCGACCGTGGCTGCAGAATCCACCTCCGCCAGAGCCTGCCGCACCTGCGGGAAGCGCTTGCCGAAGCGAGGCCCCAGCAGCTTGTTGTCTGGCAGCAACCGGTAGTCCACCAACTCCGCCTCCAGCTCGGCGAAGGCCAACTCCTTCACGTTCAGCTCCTCGGCCACCAGATAGGCCAGTCTCTTCAGGCCAGCCCGTTCTCCTCCCGGAATCAACACCGTGGCTCGCGCCAGGGGCTGGCGCAGTTTGAGGTTGGCGCTGGCGCGTGCCGCTCGCCCCAGGCTTGCCGCCTGCTTGGCCAGAGCCATGTCCGCCACCAGAGCGTCGTCCAGCGCCGTCTCATCCACCACCGGCCAGTCGCAGTGATGCACGCTCTCCGGCGACTCTGCGTCCACCGAACGGACCAGATTCTGGTACATCACCTCGGTGACAAAGGGGACGATGGGCGCCAGCAACTTGCACAGCGTGACCAGCACCTGGTACAGCGTGCGGTAGGCTGCGGCCTTGTCCTCGTCTGCCTCCGATTTCCAGAAGCGGCGACGGCTGCGCCGCACGTACCAGTTGGAGAGATCGGCCAGGAACGCTTCCACGACCATCGTGGCCCGGTAGGAGTCGTAGTTGTCGAGGCGATCAGTGACCACGCCGATCACCTGGTTGAGCCGGGCGATGATCCACCTGTCCAGTAGACTGGTGCCTTCCTCTTCTCCCCCAGGCTCCATGTGATGGCCAGTCTCCCCGTTTGCCAATTCACCAATTTCCCAATCTACCGACTCACCAGGCTCCCATCCATCAATGTTCGCGTAGGTCACGAAGAAGCTGTACACATTCCACAGCGGGATCATGAACTGGCGTCGCACTTCGTCGGCGCGGCCGTAGCCGAAGATCAGGTTCGTCTCCGGTTTGTGGGAGCAATACAGCCAGCGCACCACGTCCACGCCCATGCGGTCGGCGGCCTCGTTGAACTCGATGGCATTGCCCCAGCTCTTGTGCATCTCCCGACCATCTTCGGCCAGCAGCGTGGCGTAGCCGAAGCAGGAGAGGAAGGGCGGCGTGTTCTCCACGACCGTGGCCATGGCCAGCAGGCTGTAGAACCAGTTGCGGAACTGGCCGGGGAACGATTCGCTGATCCAGTCGGCCGGATACCAGGCGCGCCAGTAATCTGGATCGCTGCGGTAGCGCAGTGTGCTGAAAGAGACGATGCCTGCATCCAGCCAGGGATTGCCCACGTCAGCGATGCGCGAGATGACCGCACCGCACTTCGAGCACTTGACCTTGACGGCGTCAATCCACGGGCGGTGGGGGGCGTGTCCCTCGAATTCCTGCCAGCCCTCCACGGCCCGCTCGTGCAGTTCGTGCTCGTCGCCGATGACCTCGAAGTGGCCGCATTCATCGCATTCCCAGATAGGCAACGCCAAGCCCCAGTAGCGCTTCTTGGAGATCATCCAGTCGTGCATGTTGCGCAGCCAGTCCAGCTCCCGTTCCAACCCGAAGGCAGGGATCCAGCGGATCTGCCGCGTGATGTCCATCATGTCGTAGCGCAGCTCATCCATGGAGATGAACCACTCGTCCACCAGCCGGAAGACAAGCTCCGTCCGGCAGCGCCAGCAGACCGGATAGCGGTGCGTGTAGTCGTCCACGCTGTAGAGCAGCCCTTTCTCCTCCAGGTCTGCGAAGATGGGCTGCGCAGCCTCAGTGGAGCTCTTCCCAGTTAGCCAGCCGAAACCATTGACAAAGACCCCCTCGTCGTTCAGCGGCGCGACGACAGGCAGCCCATGCTCCTGGCCCAGTCGGAAGTCCTCGGCGCCACAGCCAGTGGCGATATGCACGATGCCCGTGCCTTCCTCCTCGCTCACCTCATCCCATAGGATGATGCGGTGCGCCTGGGCCGCTGATACCTCGATGCCTTCGATGAGCGATTGCAGCACTGTGTGCCCACCGGGCTGCTGCTGCGCTGGCAGATCATCGAAGGGGCCATCATACGTCCAGCCTTCCATCTCGCTGCCCTTCATCTCCGCCAGGACTTCGACATCGCCCCGCAGCATCCCTACCGTGCCCTTGGACAGGTAGAAGACCTCCTCGCCCTGCCGCACTTTGACGTAGTCCAAATCGGGGCCCACAGCGGCGGCGATGTTCGAAGTCAGCGTCCAGGGCGTTGTCGTCCAGACGAGGAGAGATTCCTCGCGCCGCCCGCGCAGCGGGAAGCGCAGCGTGACGCCGGGATGGGTCACCTCCATGTAGCCGTCGGTGACGATCTCGTGCTGCGAGATGCCGGTGGCGCAGCGGGGGCACCAGGGCATCACGTCGGCGTGCTTGTAGAGCCAGCCCTTCTCCCAACAGCGCTTGAGGAAGGTCCAGATCATATAGTTGTTCTCGTCCGCGAAGGTGAAGTAGGAACCGCCCAGTTCGGGCATGCCCAGCCGGGCCACGATGTGCTCCACGCTGTCGGTGACCGGCCCTTGCGGCCCCTGCACGGTGACTTCGGCATCAGGGTCTTCCGCCAATCTGTCAGCCAGTTCGCGCAGAGTCTCGGGATCGTTCCAGTCCATCCAATAGCCCAACCGGATGGATTGTTCAGTCTGCACGGCGGCATAGCGCAGCACCCGCTCCTTGCAGCGACGCACGAAGCGAGCCAGGCCATACTCCTCGATATCCTGCTTGGAACGGAAGCCGAGTTCCCTCTCCACCTCGACCTCCACCCAGAGGCCCTGGCAATCGAAGCCGTTCTGGTAGCGGGTCTGATGGCCGCGCATGGCCTGGTAGCGGTGGAAGACATCTTTGTACGTGCGACCCCAGCCGTGATGAACGGCCATGGGATTGTTGGCGGTAATAGGGCCGTCTATGAACGACCACTTCGGCCCGCCGGCGCGCAGGGCGACTAGTTTCTTGAAAGCACCGGCATCTTCCCAGAAGCGCAAGACGTCGTGCTCCTGGGCAACGAAATCCACTTTGGTCAGTACGTCCTTGAACATGATACCTCCTCCAATTCCCCTTCCATCTCCCTGTCGATCATCTCACAGGATTGGCGTTGTTCGGGAGCATCTTGCCTCACGAGCATTGCGGACTAGCGGTGGCGACCAGAGACGATGGATGAAGGACGAACCCCACCTCCGTCGTTGGTCTTTCGGCGTTCGTCTTATCACTCCAGGGCAATCACCAGCCGTTTGTTGATGCGCCCCTTGCTCTTGTAGCCCACGATCTTGATGGGGCCGACCTCCGACGTGTTGGCGACGTGCGTGCCGCCATCCGCCTGCAGGTCCAGCCCCACGATCTCCAGCGTGCGCACTTCGCTGATCTGCGGCGGCAGCAGGTTGATCTTGGTGCGGATCAGGTCGGGTATCTGGAATGCCTCCTCGCGGGGCAAGATGTTCACCCTCACAGCCCGGGCAGCAGCCACCTCGGCGTTGATCTTCTGCTCGATCTCATCCACCAGCTCCCGCCGCATGGTCTTGAACTCGAAGTCCATACGCGCCCGCCCCGGCTCCATGTTGCCGCCGGTCACCTGAGCGCCATAGTCCCGCCAGATGACACCGCATAAGACATGCAGCGCGGTGTGGATGCGCATGAGTTGGTAGCGCCGCTCCCACTCCAGCAGGCATTGCACCTGCGCGCCCACAGGTGGCGGGTCGGCATCTAGCTTGTGGTAGACCAGATCACCCTGCTTCTTAGCCTTGAGCACGTGGGCCTGGCCGCCATCCCAGAGCATTAGTCCCTGGTCGGAGGGCTGCCCGCCGCCGCCTGGGTAGAACGCCGTGCGATCCAGCGCCACCTGCGCTCCTTCCACGGCAAGCACAGTGGCTTCGAATTCTTGCAGGTAGCTGTCTGTCTGGTAGAGTAACTCGGTCATCTTGCTTCTTGCCTCCTGCATCTTGTCTCCTTAAAACAAGAACCCCCGTCCCAAGGGACGAGGGCGAAATCGAACCCCCGCGGTACCACCCTTCTTAGCGTAGCCGCTCACTCTGCCGGGTGCGGGAGCAACCAATCGCTGCTCCGATACCCGCGTCCGGGTAACGGCGGACGAGGCCGTCTGAGTCTACTTGGTGGTCTGTCGGTCTGGTGGTCCTTGGTCTGGTGGTCCTTCGTCGCCTGAGAGAAGGGCAGGCACAGAACTGTAGACCAGGGACCAAGCGACCAACCGACCAATGTTCGGTCAGCGGCTCCGGAAGGATTTTCGGCGGGCTTCACGCGTCCGGCTCACACCACCCCAGACTCGCTGAGCGCTACCCCCCGCCTACTCGTTTCCATCACAGCCTGTGCGTTATCAAGTAAGGTTTTATACCACAGAAACGTCGGATTGTCAAACGTTGACTCGGAGACCCATCTGAGGTATAATCCCTGTGTGACACACTGGTGAATTGATCAATGACTCCCTTGAACAAAGCCATTCAGCCACCGAGACACAGAGTGCACAGAGGAAAAACCAAGGTGCGCCTCAAGGTTGTTCAGCAGCAAACGCAAAGAACATTGATTTCTTGAGAGACACCTTAAGAAT
>CAZPMV010000040.1:3778-16397 GCA_964587335.1 uncultured Anaerolineales bacterium | reverse complement strand
TCGCTCTCAGCTACCTCGTCTCCTACTTTCACGTGCAGCACGATTCCCACAGCGTAGTCCAGGGTGTCTCCCTTCTTGGCCCGCCCGCCGCCCAGCAGTGCTGCTGTCAGCCCCACCTCCATGGCGTCAATCCCCGCCACGTACCCCGAGCGGGGAGCGGGCAGCGCTTCCACTATGCTGGCCTGAGGCAGCCGATCCGGGTTGTCCACGTAGGCGAGATCCCCTCCCTGGGCAGCGATCCACTCCCGGAACTTGGCCCAGGCCCGACCATCCTGGAGGCTGGCGGTGAGCATGGGCCGCGCTTCCGTTTCGTCGCCGGCCCGTCCAGCCAGGAGCACCATCTGGCCGCCGATCACCAGGCAGTGTTCCAGGAAGTCCTGTGGACCGCGGCCGTGCAGCGTCTCAATGGCCTCAATCAGTTCCAGCGCGTTGCCCACGGCACACCCCAGCGGCTGGTTCATGTCTGAGATCGCTGCCCGCACCTTCCGTCCTACCCCGCGTCCGATCTTGACCATCAGTTCGGCCAGGGCGACGGCCTCCTCTTCGGTCTGCATGAAGGCACCCTTACCCACCTTGACGTCGAGGACGATGCCGTTGCTGCCGGTGGCGATCTTCTTTGACATAATCGAAGAGGCGATGAGGGGCAAGCTCTGCACGGTGCCCGTCACGTCTCGCAGTGCGTACAGCTTGCCATCGGCCGGTGTGAAATCAGCCGTCTGTCCGGCGACCACGAGGCCCACGTCGCGCAATTGGCGCTTGAACTCGTCCAGCGTCAGTTCGGAGCGATAGCAGGGGATCGATTCCAGCTTGTCCAACGTGCCGCCGCTGAAGCCTAAGCCTCGCCCCGATATCTTGCCCACGGGGATGCCCAGGCTGGCCACGAGCGGCGCCACAACCAGCGTCGTCTTGTCTCCCACGCCGCCGGAGGAGTGCTTGTCCGCCACGAAGGGGGCAACGTTGGAGAGGTCGAGCGTCTCGCCAGAGCGGACCATGGACATGGTCAACTGGATGCTCTCTTGCTCGGTCATCCCTTGGAAGTAGACCGCCATCAGCCAAGCGGCGGCTTGATAGTCGGGGATCTCGCCCCGCGTGAAGCCCTGAACGAAGAAGTCAATCTCGGCGGCTGTCAGTTCGCTGCCGTCTCGTTTTCTGGTGATGATGTCCACAGCGCGCATGTTTTCCTCAGTGTGCAGCCGCAAAACAGCAGGCCGGGCTCCCACGCCCGGCAGCGGAGTGGCAGGTATGGAAACCTGCCCAACGGAGGGCGGACGTAGGTAGGGCAGCTTTCCATAGCCGCCGTGCGGAGTGGCAGGTATGGAGACCTGCCCTACGGAAAGGGGATGTGAGTCTAGGGCGGCTTTCCATAGCCGCCGGGCTTGTGACTGAATCGGCACGAATCAAGTGCGTTGCACCTACGGCTCGGTGGTTACCCGTTGGGGATTCGGAGTACTCCCGGAGGTGCTAGGCCTTCCCCTCTTCCTCCAGGAGTCCCTGCCAGACCCCCTCGATGCCCTCTTCCGTCACGCCGTAGTAGACCTCCAGCGAACCACTGGCCACACGTTGCACGAAGTCATAGCGCGTCTTGCGCGCCCGTCTCCGCTTCTGCCACAGCCCGACATCACCCGTCCATTTCACCTTATCGGCCACGACCGGATTGGTTTCCATTTGAGTGATGGCGTAGCGCCACAGCTTGCGGGCCGACTCGCGGGTCACGTTGCGCACGATGTTGCCGTTGCGCAGGTCCTTGATGGTGTGGTAGAAAACGCCTTTGCGCTCCACCGTCTCGACGATCTGGACGCCAACTTTGGGCGGTTCGACGGGGCGCCCCTCCTGCCATGGCGGCGGTTGCAGGGTGGCGGCCGGCACACCCATCTTCTCTGCTGGAGGCTCTGTCTGCGCCAGCGTCTCCCGTATCAGTTGGACGACCTCATCGCGCACCGCCAGGCTGGTCTCCGCCTCCTGCCGCAGGTAGACCTTGATGTCGTCTATCATGTACGGCTTGTCTGATCCTTCGGGCACGACCACCCGCAGCACCTGTTTCCCCTGGCTTTGCAGGGTGTCCATGGTCACTTCCAACGGTGGTGTGATCTTGCGCGGCATTTCCGCTCGCAGGCTGGCGATCGCTTCTTCAGGATTGGCGATGCCGGCAGGCACTCCCTTGCGGCTGGCGCTGACTCCGATATAGATCGTGCCACCCTTCGTGTTGGCGAAAGCCACCACGTCGCAGAGCACCTTGTGCATCCGGCCTCCGCTACGGCTCATGCTCTCGTGAAATGCCTGCACGATGCTTGGCCCCTGCTCACGGGTCGCCGAGACGTGATCGAAGGGCGCTTTCGCGGCCCGGTAGGGGCGCGTCAGAGTGAAATCGTGGCTTTCGAAGATGGCCTTGAGGGCCTCGAAACTCACATCCGGCAGTGATACCTCGGTGGTGCGATCGCCGATGCCCAGATGCGCCTTGTCCTTGGGGTCTCGCCGCAGACGATGCGCGTCGGAGCCTTGGATGCAATGCATGCGGCGGGGATACTCTGGCTTTGATCCGTTGTAGAAACGGGCGGTTGTGCGCCGGCCCTTGCTTTCCAGGTCCGTAACCTCCAGGCCATGCAGGTGCGGATCCTGGGTATAGGCGATCTTCGTCTGGCCGCCAAAGGGGAAATTACGCATGGCCACGCCGTGGGTGGAGTTGGCGTGAGCGGCAATCACCAGTCCCCCTGCCTCATGAATGAGCCGGTAGGAGGTGAGCACGTCAGCCGTGGCTCCCACTTCGGTCGAACCCTCGTCTAGCTTGTCGGCAGGGACGTTGAGTCGCAGCAGCAACAGCTCCAACTGGCGCACCGAGGTTTCGGGCGGGAAGATGCCCAGCACGTGGAAGCCGAACGTGGCTGTGAACTCGAATGCTGGAAGCACTAATACCTTCTCTCCCAAGCGCCGGAACTCCTTAAGCGCGGCTTTCTCCTCGTTTTGCAGACGACCACTGTTCTCCAACCAGGATAGCCTCTCCAATTCCTGCCGCAATCGGGCTACGCCGGCGACGGTGTTGTGGTCGGTGATGGCGACGATGTCCAATCCTTTCCGCTCAGCTGCTTGAAGCCAGTCCAACAACGTCACCCCTGGCTCCGCCCAATCGGCTGAGGCGGGCGTGTGCAGATGCAAATCCACCTGTTGCCATTGCCGCGTCTGCTTTTTCTCTCTGCTTGATGTCACGTGTCTTTCATTCTCCTTTCTCCCGGATAGCCGGGAAGTCCGTTCTTAGATGACAATTCCAATTGTATCATGTTATGCCGTACATGTCCAAAGTGGAGTGCGATACACGGCGGCTGTGATGTACTTGCCCTAATGCCCCTTCTCACAGCAACGGCGTCGCTGTGGGCGTAGGAGAAGGCCAGATGGGCGGGCAGTGCTCCGATTGATCGTAGAACTCGTCCGCGGGCTCTACGTCGAAGAGCGTCTCAATGACGTCCGCGATCGCGTCCATGTCACCGGCCAACGCCAATCCGCTTTTCTCGGTGACGTAGTCTTCCGTCATTGTCTCGTCAATCACCCGCCCGTGGATATCTTTGGGGTCAATCTGCATTGCGAAGTGGGCTAGCCTCACCCAATCCAACAGCGTCAGATCGCTTTGGATGGAATCCTTGACGATGCTCCACAGCATAGGAATCCTGGTGATGATGTCCAACTGCAGGGCCTGGTCGCGCAGTGCCAGTAGAAGCAACTGTTGCCGTTTGGCTCGGCCCCAGTCGCCGAAGCGGTAGCGATAGGTGACGAACTTCAGCGCCGTTTCGCCGTCTAGCCATTGCGGGCCCGCATCCAAGTACAGTTCCTTGTACTGCCTGTCAGAGCCCGGGTTGGCAGGAGCAAACTCCTGCAGGGGGCAGTCGAGCGTCACGGTGATGCCGCCCATGACGTCAATGGCTTGCCCGAAGGCTTGCTGCTTGAAGCGCACGTAGTGGTCAATCTCCAGCCCGAACGTTTCCTTCAGCGTGTCAGCAAGCAGGGCGCCGCCGCCGCCCGGGTAGTCGTGCTGGTCACCCAGGTAGTCCACCTGGTTGATTCTCATCTCCCACATCGTTGGCGGCCTGACCCAGAGATCGCGCGGAATGCCCAGCATGCCGATGCGTTTGTTCTCGGCGTCCACAGTCACCACCAAGATGGCGTCGGTTAGCCACACACCACCCGACGATTCGCCCCTGTCGTCCGTGCCCAGGAGCAGGATACGCTGCAGCGGTGGCAGGGTGGGCGTTGGGGTGGGCGTCACGGTTGGAGTAGGCGTTGATGTCGCTGTTGGCGTGGGCGTCGGCGTGGGTGACGGCAGGGTGACAGGCGCAGTGGCGGTTCGGGTGGCTGCTGGCATCGCAGACACGGTCAGCGGAATGCTGGTTGCAGCCGCCGGGGAATCAGACGCCGCCTGATGCTGCGCTGGCAGGGCCAGGCAGCCCGCGGCCAGAAGCAGCGCGCCAAATGCTGCCAGCGACAAGAACAGCAGTACCCGGTACCTGCTCATCGCCGTTCACCCGATGTCTGATCATCGTGCGCAGAACTGCACTGGCTTGCTGCCCTCTGTTCAGCCAGTTTCCGGAACATTTCTTGGCTGGCTGGAAACTCCCAGTTATGCTGCTTCATTCCCTGCCAGAACTGACCAAGCTGAAGCCAGCCTGCCCGCTCATAGGCCGCAGCCTGTATCATCATATCCAGCTTGTCGGCATCGCGAGCCAGACGCCCCTCGGGTGTCGTGCCGTCTTCGAACTCCTGCCACAGGGCTTGCAGTTCCTGGCGGGAGGGGAGGTCCGACAGCAGGTCGGCCAACGCGAGCTCTTCCGCTCGACGCTTGGCGGCTGGCGTCAGGTAGCGGACGGCCGTCGGCACCAGATCCAGTATCTGCGTCTCTGGCAGGTCATGCAGCAGGCAGATAGTGAGCAGGCGACCTCGATCCACAGGCTCGTCCACCAGTTCTGCCAGCAGCAAGGCGGTGAGCGCCATGCCATAGGTGTGCTCGGCCACGCTCTCCGTATCGGCGGGCCCTATGCCGCGCATAACCCAGCCCATGCGGGGGATGCGCTTGAGCTGATTGACCTCGAAAAGCAGTAGAAGCAAGTGGCGCACATCAATCTTCATCTTCATTTGTGGTCCCTGACTCCCAACCAGTGCAAGATGCCGGGCGTCACGTCTGTGATAGCATGGGCCTGGCGAAATGATGCCGCGGCTGGGCCGACTACCAGCAGTGGCACCGGGTTCAGCGTGTGCGCCCGCGTGCTGGAATCCTCCAGGTTGCCGTGATCGCTGGAAAGCACCAGCGTAGCTTCGTCGGGCAGGGTTTCCAGCAGACCCCCCAAGAAGCGATCCAGCAGGCTGAGCACCTTCTCTGTGGGCTGGGGCAGCCGTCTGTGGCCGGCCAGGTCAGTGAGGAAGCTCTCGAAAAGGACAAGGTCGTGGGCCGCCACCAGACGTGCCAGCCGCCGGCCAGCTTCCTCTGTCTCAAGTAATGGCACGTCCAGCCCGAGGAACGAACGCATCACCTCGTGGGTGATGTCCCAATAGACCGCTTCGCCCCGCTCAAGGTCGTCCAGCGTGCGGAAGCGCAGGCCAGCAGCCATGGTGGTCAGCGTGCTGGCAGAGTGGCGCAACTTGCGCTGTGCGACTCGCTGCCAGTAGGTTCCGGTGTAGGCGTTGGCAAACGTTGCACGCAGACCGTGATCAGTTGCCCGCTTCAGCAAGCTGTGCCCAGCGATGACCTGCCGCAGCGCTTCGGTGGGGTAGGCGGCCACGTGCGCTCCCACCAGCGCGGCGGCGTTCACCCCGGTGAAGAGGGCTGTCTGGCCCGTACCGCTCTGCGGCAAGCCTTCCACGCCCAGGCAGGCGTCCAGCGGCAGGAGCAGCAAACCGTCTCTGTCCACCGACTGATCGGCGACGATCGGCCCGCCCAACAGGCGGTGCAGGTTGGGCATTGCTGCCCGGGCCAGTGGATTGCTGTCATCCGCTGGCGCCAGCCCGACACCGTCGAGGAAGACAAAGCACACGGGCCTGCGCTTACCGCCTGTTGTGCGCTCATGACGTCGCCTGTGACTGCTGTTGCCGACTCGCATCCCTGTCACGCCTCTGGCCCACTGTTGCTGTACACTCGCGCTGCATTATAGCACCGATCTTCGTTCCAGGCAATGATGGAGCGCAGCATCAGCGCCGATGTGCACGTCGTTCCGTCAGCCGGAGAAGCATGGGATACTGAGCAAGTCGCCGCGCCCGTTTGTCAAACCTGGGAGAAGTTGGTATAATGCACTGTTGCAATCATCGGTAAGAGGAAGTGGAGGATCGTAGCGTGTTTCAGCGTAAGACGCAGACCGCGGAGTACTGGGGTTCCGCATTTCGCTTTTCCGAGGACGACCTGGCTCACCTCTACGGTGTGCTCGTGGACAAGGGGCGGCCGTACAGCGGCGACGAGTTGGGCTTGGAGCTCATTGGTTTCCGCTGTCGGCAGGAAGAAGCGCACGTCCGAGAAGAGCTGTCCAAGGGCACGCTCTATCAGCCCAGGGATGACTATGAAGTGGGACAACGATTGGTCTTCCCAGTCTTCGACTTCGCCGCGGGGGTCGTGATTGAGAAGCGGACGGGTTTGAACCCTGAACATGGCAGATTTGACGTCATCAAGGTGCAGTTCGAGGGGCAACGAAAGGCTCGCGAATTCGTCGCTTCGCTTGAGACGCCGCACAAGCTGAATGTGGACGACGGTGGCGAGGCCCTGCTGAAGCAAGAGGGCTTGCTTACTCCGGGTGAATTGAAGGAATCGGTGGCTGGCGACCTGGAACAGCGTCTGGCGACTCATCTCGAGGCGAAGGCGGATGATAGTTTCGTCTGCAGCAATGGACAGTGGTTGTTGCGAGACATGCTAGCGGACGTCAATGTCGGGCATCTGAACATTGCCGAGGCTTTGATTGAGATGGCCGGCCAGCCTGTGCCTCCCGGAAGGCTCTTGGAGGAGTTCGATCTGCCGAGCGAGGTATCTTCAGAGATTCAGCTCTTCTCGCTCAATCACGCGCTGGAGCAGGATGATCGCTTCGACAACATCGGCGTTGGTGGCAAACGGTTCTGGTATCTGCGCCGCCTGCAGCCGGAAGGAGCGTTGACGATCCCCGAGCCACTACGCTACGAGCCACAGTCCTACGACCGCTCCCTGCTGAGCGCCGAACTGCTGCGGTTCGAGTGGGAGCTGGGCGACGAATGGTCGGAGGAAGTCGTCGAGACGCCCTCTGCTGCTCCCAGTGTAACGTTCCTGCTTTCCTATCCACACCGGCACTCAGGCACGTTGCCGCTTTCCTTCCGCACCCGAGGGTTCTTCGCCGCCGGAGAGACGGGACGGAGCATGGTCACCATGGTGGACGGACGCTGGGGACAACGCTTCACCGCCTGGGTGGTGTATGACGGGCGCTACATCGTTGGCTTGATGCCCTGGTTCAAGGAACATAAGGTCCCCGTGGGTGCCTACATTGTCCTGCAGCGGGGACAGGAGCCTGGAGAGATCGTTGTAGACATCCGCCCGCGTCGTATGCGGCGGGAATGGGCGCGTTTGGCCCGTGTGGACGAGGATCAGCTTGTGTTTGAGATGCGCAAGATGCCCATCGCCTGCGAGTACGATGAGCTCATGGTGGTGGATGCTCTGGACGCGGCGGCTGTGGAGGACTTGCGGCAGGCCTTGCGCCAGGAGGACATGCCGCTCACTGAGTTGCTGGACCAGGTTATCCCCGAGTTGCTTAAGCTCAGTCCGGACGGCAAAGTACATGCCAAGACGGTATACAGTGCTGTCAACATGGTGCGGCGCTGTCCGCCAGGACCGATCTTTGCTGCCTTGTCCAGCAGCAAGCTCTATCAGCCCGAGGAGGGCGGTTTCTGGTCCCTGGCCTAGATCAGGCGCGGTTGGGGCATCTTTGTTCCCAATGATGACTCCACTGAAAGAACTGCCAGACCCGCCACTGAGGCACACAGGGCACGGGGATTCGTAGGGGCGGGTCTCCAGACCCGCCCCTACTCAAGAAATCAATGTTCTTTGCGTTTGGCGCTGAACAACTTTGAGGCGCACCTTGATTTTGTCTCTGTGTACTCTGTGACTGGATGACCTTTTTCGGGGGATTTCAATGATTGACTGCACGCAAACAGGTAGCTGACCCTATGACTTCATGGTTCATTCCCACGACGGACACCAAATTCTGCATTGACCCCGATTGGTGGGAGAAGAGCGGTAGGGATTTCCGCCTCTATCTTCGGGATCAACTCTGCCCCGAGTGTCAGCAACGTTTTCCTAATCACCGCGATACGGAGATGGTGGATTGGGTTGATCCTGAGACGGCAGAAGTGCGGCGCACCGATGCGCTGTGGCAGTGCCTGACCACCATGTGCGTGTATGAGCCGGATTACATCCATCCTCACATGTCTCTTGTCATGGCCGTCTTTCGTGCTTTGCTGAAGAATGACAACAGGCCGCTTTCGCCGGTGGAGTTGCACGAGGGATACATCCCCTGGAAGTTGCCAGAAGTCATCTTGCGCACGCTGAGTGGAGGCAAGGTACATCTCGGTCTGCGGGCTGTGCCTCCCGAGAACTAGGCGGGCTAACAGCAACGAGGCGGCCCCGATGGGGCCGCTTTTTCCTTGAGGAGATGCCATGGTTAGCGTGGTGGAGATCATCGCTATCGGCAACGAGCTGCTGCTGGGTGACGTGCTGGACACCAATACGCACTGGCTCTGTCGCCAACTCAGCGGGCGGGGTGGGTGCGTGCAGCGGGGGGCGATGGTTCCCGACGATCCGCAGGCCATCGCCGAAGCGCTAGAGGCGACGCTTGGCCGCCAGCCGGATCTTGTCGTCCTGACCGGTGGCCTCGGCCCCACCGCCGACGATCTGACGCTGGCGTCGCTGGCCGCGGCGATGGGGCGTCCATTGGAACTCAACGAGCGGGCGCTGGCGATGGTGCAGGCGACGTACGAGCAACTCGCCGGTATAGGGCTGGTGTTGGACGCGGTGCTCACCGAGGCGCGGCGGAAGATGGCCTACTTGCCGCAGGGAGCGGAACCGCTGCACAATCCCGTCGGCGCGGCCCCTGGCGTTGCGTTGAGGGAGGGCAGGACGGTGCTGGTGTGCTTGCCGGGTGTCCCTGCCGAGTTGAAGGGGATCTTCGGCAGTTCGTTTCAGCCGCTGTTGCAGGATCTCTTCAGCGACCGAGTGTTCCTGGAGCGGGTGTTGGTCACCGACTGCGGTGATGAGTCGGACCTGGCCCCCGTGGTCGATCGTGTGGCGGCGGAGCATCCGCAGGTGTACGTCAAGTCGAGGGCGAAGGCATATGGCGAGGGGGTGCACCTGCGCATCACGCTGTCGCTTGCGGGCAGTGACCCGCAGGCAGTAGTCGCAGCCATTGACGCTGCCGACCGCAACTTGACGACAGGTCTGGCGGCGGTAGGGATTGTTGTGTTGGAGAGGGTGGAGGGCGGCTAGGGGGCAGAGGAGCAGGGGCGCAAGGTCGCAAAGTTGCACACATCCCACCCCCTCAGTCCCCTTCGTTTCTCTCGTTTTCCTCGTTTCCCCCATTTCCCTCCATTCCTGCTCTTGCTACGTCTCTGTCCACGTCCGCCGCCGCTGTGGCAATGGCCCAACTGACCACGCCCCAGCTCCCGCCGGAGATCAGCAGGGCCAGGAAGATCGAGAGCGGGTTAAGCGGCACCATGCCGCGGAAGATGCCCACAATCGCCAGCAGAATACCCAAGGCTGCGAAGAAGAGCCCCACCTTCAGTGGCCCGCTGAGCTGCCTCCAGAAGCTGTCGGCAGCACCCGTCGTCGCTTCTGTCATCGTTGTGTCTCCTTCTCCCAGTCCTCCCATCCTTGCCAGTCTTCGGGCCGCGAAGGGCGATCAGGGAACTCTATGCCCTGCCGGCTGCCATCGATCAGGTAGGGAGCGTAATCCTCTGGTGCTGGAGTAAGCAGCACGTGATCGCCGTGGATGACGAAGTAGAGATCGTCGCCAGGAAGAACGGCCAACGCTATCAGCACTTCCTTGGGCAGAACCAGGCGACCTTTGGTATCGAGTCTGACTCGGGCCATGCGCATGAATGTGATCTCCTTGACTCGTAAAATGTGATCCGTGATCCATGATCCGATGAGCAGGTCGGTTTTTCACGCAACAGGCATCACGTTTCACGTTGTTCATTAACCCTGCTGTCTATCTTGTCGAGAGCCATTCCTTCAGTGCCAACAGTGCCAACAGTGCCAACCATGGCTCATCTAATCGCTGCTGGGCCGCAGATCTCGCACGTTCAGTTGCAGCCGCAAGCGGTCGTTCCATCTGTTCATTTCCAGCGTGTAGGCTACGTCGATGCGTTGGGGCATTTGGCCAGCCCACTCGCCTTGCCGGAAGGCGATACCGTCCCATGCCTTGCTCCCATCGCTGAGGGTCAGCTTCAGATGGTTGCCCTCGGCGCCGACGGTGCGGTGATCCCGCACCTGCACACCGCGGCTCAGAAGCAGAGGTGTGGGATTGTCGCAGCCACAGGGTTCGAATTGTTGCAGCAGTGCGTACGTCGCCCAGTCAAGTTCGTCCAGCCGCACCTCGGCGTCAATGGCCAGGGTGGGCGCCAGTTCCTCTTTGGCCAGCTCTTTGGCAGCGATGTCCTGCAGTCTCGCTTTGAGGGCTGGCAGATCCTCGGTTTTCATCTTGAAGCCGGCTGCGGCTGCGTGGCCGCCGTGGCTCTCCAGGAGGTTCACACAGAGGTCAAGCGCGCCAGTGATGTTGAACTCAGGAATGCTGCGGGCTGAGCCGCGGCTAAACTTCGAGCCCCGCTCCACCACTACTGTCGGCCGGTACCGTGCCTCCGTGAGACGACCGGCCACCAGTCCGGCGATGCCAGCCAGGATGTCCTCCCCAGCCACAAGGTACAGGAAGGTGTCTTCCTCTTCCTGCTCTTCGATCTCCGCTTGCACCTGTTCCACTGTTTCCAGAGTGAGTTGCTGGCGGCGGCGGTTCAGATCGTCCAGTGTCTGCGTCAGTTCAGCGCCCTGTGCGTCGTCCGTGGTCCGCAGCAGATCGTAGCTGAGCATGGCGCTGCTCAGCCGTCCGGCGGCGTTCAGCCTCGGTGCCAGCCTGAAGCCGATGGCCACAGCGTTCACTTCGCCTGGCTTCACTCCTGCTTTCTGCATCAGAGCCCGCAATCCGATCCGTTGAGGGTAGTCGTATCGGGGTCTTTCCTTCTTTGCGTCTTGCGGCAGGGGGGGATTGAGTTGCTCCAGCCCCCGCTGTACCAGGCGCCGATTCATGCCCAGCAGGGGCACTACGTCCGCCACGGTGCCGATGGCCACGAGATCAAGTAGCTCTTCTTCCCTCAGCAGGGCAGGAAGCGCGTTGCGGGGCCGCATGGAACGTTCGACTCGCAATAGGGCCTGCGCCAGAATGAAGGCCACGCCCACGCCCGCCAGGTCCTTGAACGTGCGGGAGCAGCCCGGCACCTTGGGGTTGATGGCCGCCACCGCCGGCGGCAACTCCGGCCCCACAGAGTGATGATCGGTGATGATGATGTCCAGACCCAGCTCTCGCGCCTGCGCTACCTCCTCCACCGAACGGATGCCGCAGTCCACGGTGATCAAGAGCTGGACGCCTTGCTGCGCCAGTTTCTTCAGCGCCTCCGTGTGCAGCCCGTATCCCTCGTCCACGCGGTGGGGGATGTACGGCTGCACCTGCGCGCCGATCGCTTCCAGCGTCTGTGTCAGGAGCGCCGTAGCGGTCACGCCGTCGGCGTCGAAATCGCCGTAGACGGCGATGGACTCGTCATTGGCGATGGCCTGGCGGATGCGCGTCACCGCTTCGTTCACGCCCGTGAGCCGGAAGGGGTTGTCGAAGACCAAGCTACGACCCAGAAAGGTCTCCACATCGGCCGTATCGGTGATGTGCCGGTTGTGGAGGATCTGCAGGACGAGGGGAGATAGGTCTGGGAAACGGGCCCGGAAGCTGTCGGTCAGCGGCGGATACACCTTCCAGCGTTTGCGTTGCAAGGGCACGGTGCAGCTCCTGGACGTTTCCGTCTGATGGCCGCGTGGTCTGATGGCCGCGCGGTCAGGTGGTCGCGTGGTCAGATGGTCATCTGGTCAGGCGACCAAGCGACTGCGCGACCATATGACTAAGTGACCACGCGACCAAACGACTAGCTTACAGCCAGCCCTGCTCGCCCATGAACTTGGTCAGGTAGGGGATCTCGAAGCGCTTGCCCTGGTAGGCCAGATAGGCGTAGTAGATGGCCGGGATGATGGGCAGCAGGAAGAGCACCCATAGCACCAGAGCCAGGCAGCCGAGCGTGATCGCCGTCAGCACGCTGAAGACGATGCCCGCCAGGATCTCGTAGACAAAGGTCGCGACCAGGAATCCCAGCGACTGAGCAGCGTGGTACTTCTGGAAGGGGCGGTTCTTGTTCGGTTCGATCAGCAGCATGATCACCGGCACGATGACCGGCACGATGATCTGGCTGATGTAGGCAGCGAGGCTCCACAGCTTGTCGTTGTCATCGGCATCTGCATCATCGGTGATGTTCCGAGCCATGAAATTGCCCGCCTCGCTCACGACCTGCTCCAGCTTATCCTCGAGGGTCTCGGCGGCTTCCTCGGCTT